>NZ_JBEYVC010000017.1:0-110146 GCF_040643855.1 Streptomyces sp. NPDC047072
TCGACGGCGAACCGGTGTTGCTGGAGCGCACGGTGTACGCGGACTGGATCTCCCCCACGGTCTCGGCGATCGAACCGGACTGCCCCTCGGTCACCTCGCGCACGCGGGCGCGGGCGGTGTCGTCTTCCGGGACGCCTGGACGAGGATCGCCGCCTACGAGACCGGGTCGCCGGCGGACCGTCGTGACGTGCACCGGCTGCTGGCCCGCGTGCTGCACGGCACGGGGGAGACGCCCCACCGCTCGTGGCACCGGGGCGCGGGCGCGCTCGGCCCGAGCGGACGGCTCGTCGCGGAGCTGAAGGCGTCCGCGGACAAGGCGCGCAGGACGGGCCGGCTGGCGCTGGCGCGGGCTCTGCTGGAGCGTGCCGCCGCCCTCACCCCGGATCCACCGGAGAGCGCCCGGCTGCTGACACGTGCCGCCGCGGCCGCCTGGCAGTCGGGCGACGGCGACCGGGCCCGCCGCCTCGCGGCCGCGGGAGCCGCGGACGACGCCCTCACCGGGCTGTTCGCGCTGCGGGCGGGGAACGCGACGGAGGCGTTCGACGGGTTGCTGTCGGCGGTGGCCCGCCCCAGGAGACGGAACGATTCTTCAGGGACCTGTGGGACAAGAGAGATCCGAGGGATAGGAGAGGCCTGCAGGACAGGAGAGGCCTACGGGACAGGAGAGTACGACGGGGTCTCGGACCCCCGGCACCTCCTCGCCCGGGCCACCGAAGCCGCCATCTACACCGGTGACCTGCGCCGCTGCCGGGAGGCCGCCCAGGTCGCCGGAGAGCTGGAGATCGTGCCGCCCGGCACCCTCGGCGGGCTCGCGGCGGCCTTCGAGGGGCGTTACGAGGACGCCCGTGACCTGCTCCGGGCGGCCGCCGGGCACTGCGCCCCCGGCGGCGACCCCAGTTCCCTGGTGCACGCCGGCATCGCCTCGCTGCTGCTCGGCGACCACACCCGCGCCGCCACCGCGACCGTCCGCGCGGTGGCCGCGGCCCGCGACCGGGGCGAGAGCGCCGTGGCGGTGCAGGCCATGGAGTTCCGCGCCTACGCCGACTTCTGGACCGGGCGCCCCCAGGTCGGCCGGCTCGCCGCCCTCGACGTCCTGCACCAGGCCCACACCACCGGCCAGGACAACGGGGCCTGCCACCTCCAGGCCGCCCTCGCCATGTTCGCGGCGATCACCGGCGACGCGGACGCCTGCCGCGAACGCGCCGCCGCCGCACGGTCGTACGCCCTCGCCCGGGGCCTCGGCCTGCCCGCCGCCCTCGCCCAGTGGGCGCTCGCCTTCCTCGACCTCGGCACCGGCAACTTCGCGGGCGCCGCCGCCCGGCTACGCGCCCTCGCCGGGTTCGGCCCCGGACACGGGCACCGGGCCATCCGCCATCTCGCCACCCCGCACTACGTCGAGGCCGCCGTCCGTACCGACGACACCCGGATCGCCCGGGGCGCCCACGCCGACTACCACCGCTGGGCCACGACCGTACGCAGCCCCGACGACCTCGCCCTCAGCGCCCGCTGCCGGGCCCTGCTGGCGCCCGGTGAGGAGGCCGTCGAGCACTACCGCACCGCCCTCGACCTGCACGCGAGCGGCACCCGGGACTTCGAGCGCGCCCGCACCGAGATGCTGTTCGGCAGCGCCCTGCGCCGGCTGCGCCGCCGTACCGAGGCACGCGACCGCCTCCACAGCGCGCTGGAGGCCTTCGAGCACTTCGGGGCCCCGCAGTGCGCGGACCGGGCCCGCGCCGAACTCCGCGCCCTCGGCGCTCCCGCCGAACCCGCCCGCGCGGCGGCCGACCACCCCACCACCCGGCTCACCGCGCAGCAGTTCCTGGTCGCGCGGATGGCCGCCGAGGGCGCCACCAACCGTGAGATCGCCGCCCGTCTCGCCCTCAGCCCCCGCACCATCGACCACCATCTGCGCGGTGTCTTCACGCGGTTGGGGATCCGCTCCCGGATCGAGCTGGTGCGACTCATCGCGGACAGCGAGGTTTCCTGACGTTCCGTCAGGGTGCCTCGCGCACCCCGAACGCCTCCGCGTCCCACGTCCCGTCCAGTCGCGGTGCCAGCCAACTCGGCGCCGTGGTGCGGAAGTCGGCCGGTTCCAGCCGGCCGGCTCCCGCCGGGAGCGCGCCCAGCAGCGGTGCTGCGGACACCGTCGGAAGGTCCGCGAGGTTGCAACGCGAGGCCAGGTCAGGGGAGTCGGGCCAGCTGCCGATCACCACGCCCGCCAACTCCAGCCCGCGTCCTCGAAGTTCACGGGCCGTCAGCTCCGTCGTGTTCAGCGTGCCGAGGCCCGCCGACGCCACGACCAGCACCGGTGCCCGCAGCGCCCCGGCCACGTCCGCCAGCGTGCCGCCCTCCTCGTCGAAGCGGACGAGCAGCCCGCCCGCGCCCTCCACGAGGACCAGGTCGTGCCCGGCCGCCAGCTTCTGCGCCCGCTCCACCACGTCCCCCGGCCGCACCGGCGCCAGTCCGGCCCGCCGGGCCGCCGTCGCCGGGGCCAGCGGCTCGGGATAGCGCGCGCACTCCGCCGTCGTGACCGGCCCCGCGAGCCGCGCCACCTCGGCGGCGTCCCCCGGCTCGTCCGGCCGTACGCCGGTCTGCGCCGCCTTGAGGACCGCGACCGTACGGCCCGCGGCGAGCGCCGACGCGGCGACCGCGGCCGTGGCGACCGTCTTGCCGACCTCCGTGCCCGTCCCCGTGATCACCAGTACCGGCATGTCATCCCTCCCGCGCGGCGGCACCCACCGCACGCGCGATCCGCGCCACGTCCTCGTCGCCCGTGACGTACGGCGGCATCGTGTAGACGAGATCGCGGAACGGCCGCAGCCACACGCCTTCCCGTACGGCGGCCGCCGTCGCGGCCTTCATGTCGACCTCGTGGTCCAGCTGTACGACCCCGATGGCGCCCAGCACCCGTACGTCCCGCACGCCCGCGATCCCCCGAGCGGGTGCCAGCCCCTCCCGCAGCCCCGCCTCGATCCGCTTGACCTCCGCGCGCCAGTCCTGCCCGAGCAGCACACCGACAGAGGCGCAGGCCACCGAAGCCGCCAGCGGGTTGCCCATGAAGGTCGGGCCGTGGGCCAGCACCGGCACCTCGCCCCGCGAGATCCCGTCGGCCACCC
Source organism: Streptomyces sp. NPDC047072 (assembly GCF_040643855.1). Taxonomy (NCBI): domain Bacteria; kingdom Bacillati; phylum Actinomycetota; class Actinomycetes; order Kitasatosporales; family Streptomycetaceae; genus Streptomyces; species Streptomyces sp. NPDC047072. Next base: position 3,117 of record NZ_JBEYVC010000017.1, read on the forward strand.
GGGGCGTGCACAGCGTCGCCGCCATCGTCAGGTAGCCGCCGGTCAGCGCCTTGCCCACGCACATCACGTCCGGCGTCACCGCCGCGTGCTCCGCCGCGAACAGCGCTCCCGTACGTCCGAACCCGGTCGCGATCTCGTCGAACACCAGCAGCACGTCGTGCGCGTCACACGCCTCACGCAGCACCCGCAGATACGCGGGGGAGTGGAACCGCATCCCGCCCGCACCCTGCACCACCGGCTCCACGATCACGGCGGCCAGCTCGTCGGCGTGCCGCTCGATCGCCGCGCGCAGCTGGTCGGCGTACGACTCCTCGTACTCCGTCGGTGGCGCGTCCACGAACACCTGGCGGGGCAGCACCCCGGACCACAGTTCGTGCATCCCGCCCTCGGGGTCGCACACCGACATGGGCTGCCAGGTGTCGCCGTGGTAGCCGCCGCGCCAGGTCAGCAGGCGCTGCTTCCCCGGACGGCCCAGGGAACGCCAGTACTGGAGGCACATCTTGACCGCCACCTCGACCGACACGGACCCGGAGTCGGCGAGGAAGACATGCTCCAGGCCCTCGGGTGACATGTCGACAAGGAGCTTCGCGAGGCGGACGGCGGGCTCGTGGGTGAGCCCGCCGAACATCACATGGCTCATCCGGCCGAGCTGCTCGCGCGCGGCCTCGTCCAGCACCGGGTGGCGGTAGCCGTGGATCGCCGACCACCAGGACGACATGCCGTCGACCAGCTCCGAGCCGTCGGCCAGCCGCAGCCGCACCCCGCTCGCCGACTCCACGACCAGCGGGTCGACCCGGCCGGGCATCGGACCGTACGGATGCCAGACGTGCCGCCGGTCGAGGTCCAGAAGGTCCGGCAGGCTAGGCATTGGGTGCGAGATCCGTCCCGGCCCCTCGACGGCGTACGGCGACCAGGTCGGTCCGGGGCTCGTTCACCTCCGGCGCGGCAGCGGCCGTACCGCAGACACCACCACCCTCATGAGACCCACAGCCACCCGCTGCCCGGTGCTCCGGCAGTGTCACCTGATCCGCGCCCTCCACCTCGAACCCGGCGTCCGCGATCATCTCCAGGTCGGCCTTGCCGGCCTGGCCCTCGGTGGTGAGGTAGTCGCCCAGGAAGATCGAGTTGGCGAGGTTCAGGGCGAGCGGCTGCATGGTGCGCAGATGGACCTCGCGGCCGCCCGCGATGCGGACCTCCACGTCCGGGCAGACGAAGCGGACCATCGCGAGGATCCGCAGGCAGCGCTGCGGGGTGAGGTTCCACTCCTTGGCCAGCGGGGTGCCCTCGACCGGGATCAGGAAGTTGACCGGAACCGAGTCGGGGTCCAGCGCGCGCAGCGAGTAGACGACGTCGACGAGGTCCTCGTCCGACTCGCCCATGCCCGCGATCAGACCCGAGCAGGCGGACAGGCCCGCCGCGTGCGCCTTGGTCACGGTGTCCACGCGGTCCGCGTAGGTGTGTGTGGTGGTGATGTCGCCGTAGGTCGACTCGGACGTGTTGAGGTTGTGGTTGTAGGCGTCCGCGCCCGCCTCGCGCAGCCGCTCGGCCTGGCCGTCGGAGAGCAGACCGAGGCAGGCGCACACCTCGACGCCCTCGTTCTGCTCCTTGATCGCCTTGATGGTGCCCGCGACCCGGTCCACGTCCCGGTCGGTCGGACCGCGCCCGGAGGCGACCAGGCAGACCCGCTTGGCGCCACCGGCCAGACCGGCGGCCGCCGCCTTGGAGGCCTCGTCCGGCTTGAGCCAGGTGTACTTCAGGATGCCGGTCGTCGAGCCGAGCCGCTGGGAGCAGTAGGAGCAGTCCTCCGGGCACAACCCGGACTTCAGGTTGACCAGGTAGTTGAGTTTCACCCGCCGTCCGAACCAGTGGCGGCGCACCCTGCCGGCCGCGGCCACCACGTCGAGCAGGTCGTCGTCGGACGTGGCCAGCACGGCCAACGCCTCCTCGCGGGTCGGCAGCTCGCGCCGAAGCCCCTTGTCCACCAGCGTGTTCAGCAGGTCCATGAGAGCCGATCCTGTCCTACCGACCCGCCTCGGGCCAAGGTAGGGATCGAACAACTCACCCGCTTCGACGTGTGGGTATTGCCACACCGTGGGGAGCGTTTGCTGCCGCTAGGGTCTGTCCGTTGTCTACAAAAGTCCCGGAGGAGCCATGGCGTTCGGCTGGATCGACGAGCAGGCGGCCGCGCGCCGGCGGGCTGGGCTCGTACGGACCCTGCGGCCGCGTCCGGCCGACTCCCCGCTGCTCGATCTCGCGAGCAACGACTACCTGGGCCTGGCCCGCCATCCCGAGGTCGCCGAAGGGGCGGCGAGGGCCGCCCGGACCTGGGGCGGCGGGTCCACCGGATCGCGGCTCGTCACCGGCACCACCGAGCTGCACACCGAGCTCGAACGCGAACTGGCCGCCTTCTGCGGCTTCGAGGCGGCGCTCGTCTTCTCCTCCGGCTACGCGGCCAACCTCGCCGCCGTGACCGCGCTCGCCCCGCACGGCTCGCTGATCGTCTCCGACGCGGGCAACCACGCCTCGCTCATCGACGGCTGCCGGCTGGCCCGCGGGACGACCCAGGTGGTGGCGCACGCCGACCCGGCCGCGGTGCGCAAGGCGCTCGGCACCCACGACGGGCCCGCCGTCGCCGTGTCGGACACCGTCTTCTCGGTGGACGGGGACGCGGCACCGCTGGCCGAACTGGCCTTGGCGTGCCGGGAGTTCGGCGCGGGACTGGTCGTCGACGACGCGCACGGACTCGGAGTGCTCGGCGAGGGCGGCCAGGGCGCCCCGCACGCGGCGGGACTCGCGGGAGCCGACGACGTGGTCACCACGGTCACGCTCTCCAAGTCGCTCGGCAGCCAGGGCGGTGCCGTCCTCGGACCGGCGCGCGTGATCGACCACCTGGTCAACGCGGCCCGGACGTTCATCTTCGACACCGGACTCGCCCCCGCGGCGGCGGGCTCGGCCCTCGCAGCCCTGCGGCTGCTGCGCCGCGAGCCCGGGCGGGCGGCACGCGCGCGTGCGGTCGCCGCCGACCTGCACGCACGCCTGACCGCCGCGGGTCTGGAAGCGGTACGTCCGGACGCCGCGGTGGTCTCGGTGCGTGCTCCCTCCCCGGAGGGGGCCGTGCGGTGGGCGGCCGACTGCCGTGCCGCCGGGCTCTTCGTGGGCTGTTTCCGGCCCCCGTCGGTGCCCGACGGCATCTCACGGCTGAGGCTGACCGCCCGCGCGGACCTCTCCGAGGAGCAGATCGAGCGCGCTGTGCGTGTGATCGGCGAGACACGACCATGAGTCGGCGTGACACGGCCGTGCGCCGGTGCGGGACAGGACGGTCAGAACGCGGCAGTGAAGCCCGCCCAGCTCTCGGGGGAGAAGAGCAGCGCGGGTCCGTCCGGGTCCTTGGAGTCGCGTACGGCGATCAGTCCGGCCGGTGATCCGGCCGGCAGGCTCGCCGTCTCGACGCAGTTGTTCGCTCCGGTGCTGTAGCTGCTGCGCAGCCAGTGCACCCCGTGCAGTGCGGTACTGGAAGGTACGTTCCGAGGCAGAGCAGACATGGTGCCTCCTTACGCGCCGTCACCTATCACGGCGATGTAATCCAACGATTCCTCGGGCGAAAGGGCGTGTTCCTTAAGGGTGTTGAAGGCCTCCGTATAGGCCTGGAGGTCTTCTTTCCGTTCGAGGTAGAGGCTACTCGTCATGTGGTCGAGAACAACCACGTCCAGATCAGAAGTGCTCGAAAACGAGAAGATTACGAAAGGCCCGGTGATGCCCGCATGCGCCCCGGCGGTGAACGGCAGCACCTGCAGACACACTTGGGGCAGCCGGGCCGCGTCGAGGAGCCGGCGCAACTGACGCGCCATCACGTCCGGGCCGCCGACCTCGCGGCGCAGCACCGCCTCGTCCAGGACGGCGCTCAACTCCAGCGGCGGCGCCGCGCGCAGCACGTCCTGGCGGGCCAACCGTACCTCCACCAGCGCGTCCAGCCGCTCGTCGTCGAGGCCGTCCACCGCGGCCCGGGTCACCGCGCGGGCGTATTCGGGCGTCTGGAGCAGCCCGGGCACGACCGAGGTCTCCAGGGTGCGCATCGCACTCGCCTGGGACTCGAGGCTGATGAAGTCCCGGTAGGTGGCGGGCAGAATGCCCCGATAGGCGTGCCACCAGTGGTGCCGGCCGCCGCCCTCGTCCGGGCCGGCCAATGCCAGAAGCAATTCCCGCAATGGGGAATCGCCTACGGCATAGGCGTCCAGCAGTAACCGCACATCGGCCGGTTTCACCCCACTGGCGCCGGTCTCGATCCGGCTCACCTTCGACTGGTGCCAGCCCACCAGCCGGGCCGCCTCACCACTGGTGAGCTTCGCACCGGTGCGCAGGGCACGCAGTTCGGCACCCAGTTTCCGGCGGCGCACCGCGGGACCGTGCTGCATGGGGCCTCTCCTTACTCCTTACGGGGTGCCCAAATACGGTCTCGCGTCGCAGAGTTCACCGCTTTGAGCGACAGATATATGCATATCTTGGTGGATCGGCACCCGTCAGCGCCCCGGCAATGGCACTCTGGCGACGAAGCACCAGTCCGGGACCGTACTCGAACCATCCGCCTCGTGTCGGACTCCGGTCCCGTGGGAAAGGGACGACGTCGCCATGGCAGACCATCTGGAAGCATCCGTCACTCTGCCGAGCGAACCCGCCTCGGTCTCCGCGGCCCGCGGCTATGTCCTGAGCACCCTGGCGGAGTGGGGGCTGCCGGCGGACACCGAAGCGGCAGAGACCGTCCGCCTCATCGTCTCCGAACTCACCACCAACGCCGTACAGCACACCTTCGGCCAGTCACCCACCTTCACGGTGGACATCGAGCTGCACCGTGACGAACACCTGCGCATCGGGGTCACCGACAGCCACCCCCGCTTCCCCAAGCGCCTGCCGGCCGCGGTCCAGCAGGACAACGGCCGGGGCATGGTGATCATCCGCTGGCTGGCCGCCGAGTGCGGCGGCAAGCTGAGAGTCCGCCCCACCCGCGAGGGCGGCAAGACGGTCTCCATCGAACTGCCGTGGACGGCCCCGGCCCAGCCGGTCGCGACGGCGGGGCAGCAGGAGCCGTAGACAAGCCTGTCAGTGGTGGTGGACCCGGCCGAACGCGCCCCGCAGCAGGGCCCGGAAGGCGTCCGCGGCGGCCGCCGCCTCTCCCGTCCGGCGGACGACCGAGATCGTACGGCGCAGTCGTCCACCCTCCAGCCGCCGTACCCCCACCGGCGTGGCCGCCGTCCGCGCCACCATCTCCGGCACCACCCCGACCCCCAGCCCCGCGCTCGCCAGCGCGCACACCAGGGCGTAGCCCGGGGTCGCCACCAGCACCGACGGCGCGGCCCCGGCCCGGGCCAGTTCCGCCTCCACCTCCCGGCGGGCCGGATGATCCGGCGCCATGCTGATCAGCGGTTGCCCCGCGAGTTCCGTGAGCGGCAGGGGTGCGGTGTCACCGGCGAGGGCGTGTCCGGGGGCCGTCACCAGGACCAGTTCCTCCACCAGCACGGGTTCCGCGCTCAGGGTGGCCGGGAGCGGGGTCGGTTCGGCCGGTTCGTAGGTGTGCGTCAGCGCCAGGTCGATCGCGCCGGACGCCACCGCCGTTACCCCGGCGGGGGGTTCGTAGAAGGAGACCGTCAACTCCACGTCCGGGTGGGCCCGTCGGAAGGCGCTCAGGACCGGCGGCAGTAGTTGGATGCCGGCCGTCTGGAAGGTGCCCAGGCGCAGCTGACCGCCCGACAGGCCCGTCAGCAGGGCGAGTTCGTGCCGGGCGCGGTCCAGCTCGTCGAGCACCCGGCGGGCCCGTACGACCAGCAGCTCGCCCGCGCCGGTGAGCCGGGTGCCGCGGTGGTGCCGTACCAGAAGGGCCGTGCCCGCCTCCCGCTCCAGCTTGGCCAGCTGCTGGGAGAGCGCCGGTGCCGTGTAGCCGAGGCGCTCGGCGGCCCGGGTGATGGAGCCGGCCTCCGCGACGGCGACGAGGGCGGCGAGACGGGTGGGGTCGTACATACGGGCCTGCCCAAAGAGATGCTTAAGGGAGACCCAGGTTATTCGACATACCTGCTGAAGGCTTGGGGGCGGCAGGCTGGGTCGCATGGACGGACAGCTCATCGCTTTCACGGGGGTCGCCGCGGGCATGGTCGCCATGCCGGGGGCCGACTTCACCGTCGTCGTACGCAACGCCCTGGTCTCCCGCCGGGCCGGCGTCGCCTGCGCACTCGGCGTCGCGGGCGGCCTGCTCGTGCACACGGCGCTGGCGGTGGCGGGGGTCGCGGCGGTGCTGACGGCGGTGCCCGCGCTGTTCCGGGCGCTCCAAGTGGCGGGTGGCGCCTACGTGTTGTACATGGGGGTACGGGCCCTGCTGGCGCTGCGGGAGTGGACGGCGGGGGCCGGAACCGAAGCGGACGCCCGGACTGAAGCGGACGCCGGAGCCGACACCGGCACTCGGCGTTTCGCTCCCTTGCGCCAGGGCTTCGTCACCAACGCGCTCAACCCCAAGGCGCCGGTCACCTTCCTCAGCCTGCTGCCGCAGTTCGTGCCCGCGGGAAGTCCCGCGCTGCCGCGCACCCTGGTGCTCGCGCTGATCGTGGTCGCCCTCGCGCTGGTGTGGTTCCCCGCGGTCGCCGTCCTGGTGGACCGACTCGGGCGGTGGCTGCGCCGGCCCCGGGCCGCCCGGGCGATCACCGCGGTCACCGGCGGCGCGCTCACGGCTCTGGGGACCGTCCTGCTGGCCGAGCCGCTGCTGGCGGCCTGAGCGTGCCCGAGGGGGCGACGGCGGGTCAGGTCGCCGTCACCCCCTCGGAGAGGTCACTTGACCCGGCCGTACCAGACGCTCTTCGTCCAGATCTTCTGCAGTCGGACCACGTCCCCGGTCTTCGGGGCGTGCCAGATCTTTCCCTTCCCGGCGTAGATGCCGACGTGGTAGACGTTCGAGCCCGAGTGGAAGAACACCAGGTCTCCGGCCTTGCGGCTGCCCGCGGAGATGTGGCGGGTCTTGTTGTACTGCTGGGCCGCCGTTCGCGGGAGCTTCTTGCCCGCCTTCTTGAACGAGTACTGCGTAAGCCCTGAGCAGTCGAAACGCTTCGGCCCCACGGCGCCGTACCTGTACGGCGAGCCCTTCTTGGAGGCCGCGACGTTGAGTGCCTTGGTCGCCGGCGTCGCGGCCGCGGCATCGGAGGCGATGCCCGGGATCACGACGGAGCCGCTCACGGCGGCCAGGGTGAGCGCCGAAGCCGTACCGGCTCGGGCCATCAGCGACGGGACACGATTGAGCGCAGACATGCGCAACCCTTCGTCAGCCGCCTGTGAAGGATGACCTGTCGGATTCGGGCTGGCGAAGTTGCCCGGCCGCTGACGCGGCTTCACCCCAAGGGCTGCTCGGCCCGGTCATGGCGTGACCGTCCCGGCGACCCGTCGTGCTTGGGTCCTCCACTCCTGCCGATCCACTCCTGTCGACCGGTCATCCGGGCGGCGGCAGGACTCGGCGTCCACCCGGATCGCCCCGCCGCTGCGGCGGGGGCTTGTCGTCAGACAGGGATCTTGACGCACGGAAGTGCGAAAAACCCAACGGAACCATGGATTTGTGTTGTTACTCACCAACCACCCGTTTGGGTGGACACCCCTTCGAACGAGGGGGTGTCGAGGGGGCCGGGGACGCCCGGACCAGCAACGAAGGCCCCTATCCCGCTCCCGTTATCGGCGCGTTGCGCAACCTTGACGGTCGTGAAAAAGGAGCCCCGCCTCCGCCAATGGGGGGTACGTCGTTTGGTCCGTTTCGACTCAGCTCCGGACGCCCCGTCAACTCACGGAGTCGGGCGGCAGGGTGACCCTGGCCGTGCGCCGCTCGCCGTCCAGGACCCGCAGAGCCCGCGCGAGAGTCGCCGCGTGCAGTTCGCGCTCGCCCCGGGTGTGCATCAGTACGAGTGCGTCGCGCAACTCGGTCGCCCTGCTCACCAGGGCCTGCGCCGCGCGCAGTCCGCCGTAGGTGTCCTCGTGCCGGGCGGGGTTGATCCGGCCGAGCAGGTCGACGACGTCGAGGTAACGGTCGATCAGCTCGCCCTCGGCGCGGGTGAGCGCGGGCAGCGGCGGCAGGTCCGGCACCATCGGCGACTCACCTCGCGCCGGGCAGCGAGGACTTGCGGCTCGGCACGATCCGGTCCGCGAGGCCGTAGTCCAGCGCCCCCTGCGCGTCCAGGAACTTGTCCCGCTCGATGTCGGCGCTCACCTGCTCGGGGGTGCGTCCGGTGTGCCGGACGAGCAGCTCCTCAAGGCGGGCCCGCACCCGGAGCAACTCGTCGGCCTGGATGGCCAGATCGCTGGCCTGTCCCTGGACGGGCTCGGTCAGCTCCGGCTGGTGGATCGTCACCCGCGCGCCCGGCAGCAGGGACCGCTTGCCCGGGGCGCCGGCCGCGAGCAGCACCGCCGCGGAGGAACCGGCCTGCCCGAGGCACGTCGTCTCCACGTCACAGGTGACGTACCGCATCGTGTCGTAGATCGCCGACATCGCGCTGAACGAGCCGCCGGGGGAGTTGATGTACAGCGAGATGTCCCGGTCCGGGTTCTGGTACTCGAGATACATGAACTGCGCCATCACGTCGTTCGCCGAGATGTCGTCGATCGGCGTCCCGAGGAAGACGATCCGCTCCTCAAGGAGCTTCGAGTACGGATCCATCGTCGTGCTGCCGGAACTCGTGCGCTCGGTGAACTCGGGCAGGACGTAACGGGCGGACGGTCGGGTCATGGCATACCCCTCCTCGCGACGGTGCTGTCTGTGCGGAGCTGTCTGTAAAAAATGTACAGGACGTACGTGACGTTATGATGGGGGTATGGCCTACGAGATTCCGGTGACGCAAGCCAGGGCTGAGCTCGCCGACCTGATCAACCGGGTGGTGTACGGCGGCGAGCGTGTCGTCGTCACACGGCACGGAAAGCCGCTGGTCGCCCTGGTCTCCGCCGCCGACCTCGAACGGCTGGAGGAGCTGCGGGAGCCCGCGGAGGAGCAGGTGGTGAGCGCCGTCTCCACGGTCCGCGAAGTCGCGTCCGCTCCTCGCGAACAGCAGCGGTTCGGCATCGCGGCACACCACAGGGGCCCCTCGTAGAACGCGAAGAACCGCGCACCCGGCGCGGTTCTTGACGACGAGCCTTGAGGGTCAGCCGGCAGGCATCAACTCCCGCTCGGCCACGGCCGGTTCACCACTCCTCGCCCGCCCCTTCAGCGCGCTCCCCAGGACTACGGCGCCCAGGCCCAGCGCGGCCCACCAGCTGAGCGTGAGGACCGGACCGGTCGCCGCCGCGCCGTCGAAGAAGGACACCGAGCGCAGCAGGCTCGCGCTCGCCCCCGGCGGGAGCCACTGACCGACCGTGCCGACCGGCTCGGGCAGCAGCTGCGGCGCCGAGGAGGCGCCGGAGAACGGGTTGCCGAGGAACATCACCAGCAACGCGACGACCCCGACCCCCGCGGTGCCGACCAGGGCGGCCACTCCCGCCACGGCCGCGCTCACCGCCAGCGTCGACAGGGCGAACACCCCTGCCTCCGCCCACCAGTTCCCGCCCAGCACGTCCAGCCAGCTGTGCGCCAGCGCGGCCGCGACGACACCCACCAGCGCGGCGGCCCCGGTCAGCGCGACCACAGCGCGGAAGCCGCGCAGCCCGACCACGGTCACGACCGCGCCCGCGATGATGCCGGCCAGGGCCAGCGGCAGCACGGAGGAACTCAGGGCCGCGCCCCGCGGGTCGTTCGCGGAAGCGGGGACGACGTCGGTCACCTTCACCTCGGCGCCGCCGCCGCTCGCGGCCGTCTGCTGGGCCACGGCCTGCTGGAGGAGCTGGGCGACGACCGGGCTCGCGGCCGAGGCGGTCAGCAGTTCGGGCCCCTGGGCGGTGACCACCACCGCGCCGTATACGGTCCGGTCCGCGATCGCGTCCCGGGCGGCGGCCTCGTCCGCGTAGTGGTGGATCTCGAAGGCCCCCTCGTGCTGCCGGAGCGCCTTCTCCATCTGTGCGGTCGCGGTGGCCGGTCCGGCCACGCCGAGGGGCAGGTCGCGAGGTGCGGTGCGGGCGGCGGGCCAGGCGAAGGCCCAGAGCGCGAGGGCGGCGAGCAGGGGGACGAGGAGGACGACCGCGAGCGTGCGGCGGGTGGACATGGGGATCTCCCGGGTCGGAGGGGTGGACGGGCGCTCTGAAAAAGAAGGATCGTTCGTTTTAGGTTCGCTCCCACCGTCCCGCCGAAGCCGCTCCTTGTCAAGAAGGAATGTTCGTTTTACGTTGTGGCCATGGCCCGCGTATCCCAGGAACACCTCGACGCCCGCCGCCGCCAGATCCTCGACGGCGCCGCGGTCTGCTTCGCCCGCAACGGCTTCCACGCCACCTCCATGCAGGACGTCCTCAAGGAGGTCGACCTCTCGGCCGGGGCGGTGTACCGCTACTTCAGCGGCAAGGAGGCGCTGATCGCCGCGATCGTGGGGGAGGTGCTCGGCCAGGTCCGCGAGGGCTTCGAGGAGGCGGCCCGCAGCACCCCGCCCCCGCCGCCGGACCTGCTGGTGGCGACCGTGCTCAGCCGCGTCCTCGCCACCAAGGAGTCGCTGACCGTCGACGGGCGGCCCGCGTTCCCGGGGCTGGTCGTCCAGGTGTGGGCGGAGACCATCCGCAACGAGGAGCTGGCGGCCGTCCTGCAGGAGGGCTACGGCGCGGTGCGCGAGGCCTGGACGCGGATCGTCCGGGCGCACCAGGACGCCGGGACGATCCGGTCGGACGTCCCCCCGGAGTACGTGGCCCGCACCATGATGGCCGCCGCGATGGGCTTCCTCGCGCAGCAGGCGCTGTTCGGTCCGGCGCCCGCCGAGGAGCTGCGGGACGGTCTACGGGCGTTGATGAGCGCGCGGGGCGAAGCCGGCGCGAACTGATGGATCACGGCTCGGTTAACGTGCCTGAAACCCGGTCCAACTAGCCTGCCGATCCACGCCACCAGCGACTTTGCCCGTGGCTGCGGCAACCGGATCCCGCACGGTCCGGAGCGAGGACTGTGAGGTGGGACGTGCAACTGACCCCGCACGAGCAAGAGCGACTGCTCATCCATGTGGCGGCCGACGTGGCCGAGAAGCGCCGGGCCCGCGGCCTGAAGCTGAACCACCCCGAGGCGGTCGCCCTCATCACGTCGCACATCCTCGAGGGCGCGCGTGACGGCCGTACCGTCGCCGAACTCATGGCCTCCGGGCGCAAGCTGCTGACCCGCGACGACGTCATGGAGGGCATCCCCGAGATGATCCACGACGTGCAGGTCGAGGCGACCTTCCCGGACGGCACCAAGCTCGTCACCGTCCACGACCCGATCGTCTGAGGGGCGCCGATGATTCCCGGAGAGATCCTCCACGGCGACGGGCCGATTGCCTACAACGAGGGCCGCGAGGTCACCCGGCTGACCGTCCTCAACGCCGCCGACCGGCCCGTCCAGGTCGGCTCCCACTACCACTTCGCCGAGGCCAACCCCGGCCTGGACTTCGACCGCGCGGCAGCGCGCGGCAAGCGGCTGAACGTCGCCGCCGGCACCGCCGTGCGCTTCGAGCCCGGGATCCCCGTCGACGTCGAACTCGTCCCGCTCGTCGGCGCCCGTGTGGTGCCGGGCCTGCGCGGGGAGACCGGAGGTGCCCTCGATGCCTGAGATCTCTCGTGCCGCCTACGCCGACCTGTTCGGCCCGACCACCGGCGACCGCATCCGGCTCGCCGACACCGACCTGCTGATCGAGGTCGAGGAGGACCGCAGCGGCGGCCCCGGACTCGCCGGTGACGAGGCGGTGTTCGGCGGCGGCAAGGTCATCCGCGAGTCCATGGGGCAGTCGCGTGCTACGCGCGCAGACGGCACCCCCGACACCGTCATCACCGGCGCGGTCATCGTCGACCACTGGGGCGTCGTCAAGGCCGACGTCGGCATCCGCGACGGCCGGATCACCGGCATCGGCAAGGCGGGCAACCCCGACACCATGGACGGGGTCCACCCCGACCTCGTGATCGGCCCCGAGACCGAGATCATCGCGGGCAACGGACGGATCCTGACCGCCGGTGCCGTCGACGCCCACGTCCACTTCATCTGCCCGCAGATCGCCGACGAGGCGCTGTCGGCGGGCGTGACCACCCTGGTCGGCGGCGGCACGGGCCCCGCCGAGGGCTCGAAGGCCACCACCGTCACCCCCGGCCCCTGGCACCTCGCCCGGATGATGGAGGCGATGGAGCAGTACCCGCTCAACATCGGCTTCCTCGGCAAGGGCAACACCGTCTCGCACGAGGCGATGCTCTCCCAGATCCGCGGCGGCGCCCTCGGCCTCAAGCTGCACGAGGACTGGGGCTCGACCCCGGCCGTCATCGACGCCTCGCTGACCGTCGCCGACCGCACCGGCGTCCAGGTCGCCATCCACACCGACACCCTCAACGAGGCCGGATTCGTCGGCGACACCCTCGCCGCGATCGCCGGCCGGGGCATCCACGCCTACCACACCGAGGGCGCGGGCGGCGGACACGCGCCGGACATCATGACCGTGGTCTCGCAGCCGCACGTCCTGCCCAGCTCGACCAACCCGACGCGGCCCTTCACCGTCAACACCGCCGAGGAACACCTCGACATGCTGATGGTCTGCCACCACCTCAACGCGGCGGTCCCGGAGGACCTCGCCTTCGCCGAGTCCCGCATCCGCCCGACCACCATCGGTGCCGAGGACATCCTCCACGACCTGGGCGCGATCTCGATCATCTCCTCGGACGCCCAGGCGATGGGGCGCTGCGGCGAGGTGATCATGCGCACCTGGCAGACGGCCCACGTCATGAAGCGGAAGCGGGGCGCCCTGCCCGGCGACGGCCGCGCGGACAACCATCGCGTACGGCGCTACGTCGCCAAGTACACGATCAACCCGGCCGTGGCCCAGGGCCTCGCCCACGAGATCGGCTCGGTGGAGACGGGCAAGCTCGCCGACCTGGTGCTGTGGGAGCCGGCCTTCTTCGGCGTCAAGCCGCACCTCGTCGTCAAGGGCGGCCAGATCGCCTACGCGCAGATGGGCGACGCCAACGCGTCCATCCCCACCCCGCAGCCGATCCTGCCCCGCCCGATGTACGGCGCGATCGGCCGTGCCCCCGCCTCGAACTCCTTCACCTTCGTGGCCCCGCTGGCCATCGAGGACGGGCTGCCGGAGCGGCTCCAGCTCGGCAAGCGGTTCGTCGCGATCGAGTCGACGCGCGGGGTCACCAAGGCCGACATGCGCGAGAACGACGCCCGCCCCGAGGTACGCGTCGACCCCGACAGCTTCGCCGTGCACATCGACGGTGAGCTGGTGGAGGCGACCCCGGCGGCGGAACTGCCGCTGGCGCAGCGGTACTTCCTCTTCTGATGGCAGGGCTGTGATGTCACGCGCCGCACTGCTCGTCCTGGCCGACGGCCGCTTCCCCGCCGGAGGGCACGCCCACTCCGGCGGGGCGGAGGAGGCGGTCAAGGCGGGCCGGATCACGGACGCGGAGAGCCTGGAGGCGTTCTGCCGGGGCCGGTTGCACACGGCGGGCCTGGTGTCGGCGGCACTGGCCGCGGCCGCGGCGGCGGGAGCGGACCCGACCCAACTGGACGCGGCCGCCGACGCCCGCACCCCGTCCCCCGCACTACGGCTGGCCGCCCGCAAACTGGGCCGCCAGCTGATGCGAGCGGCACGGGCGACCTGGCCGTCCGGCGAACTCGACGCTCTGGCAGGGAAGTTCCCCAAGGGCGCCCACCAGCCCGTGGTGCTGGGCCTGGCGGCACGAGCGGCCGGCCTGGAGCCTGTGGACGCGGCCTACTGCGCGGTGTACGAGAGCGTGAGCGGCCCGGCGAGCGCGACGGTGCGGTTGCTGAGCCTGGACCCCTTCGACGCGACAGCCGTACTGGCAAGACTGGCCCCGGAATTGGACCGCGTAGCGGACAGAGCGCTGGAGGCCGCTCGCAGAGCTGTAGGCGAGGGAGTAGACGTACTGCCCTCCGCATCCGCTCCGCTACTGGAAATCGGAGCAGAACTGCACGCGACCTGGCCAGTACGCCTGTTCGCCTCGTAGGAGAGGGCTGCGCGAACCCACCTGTTTTTAGGGGCGCGGGGAACTGCGCGACCAGCCCCCACAAACCCGCACTCGCCCACAAACCTCAAGGACCCGCACATGCACCTCGACCACACACACGACGGCCCCGCCGCAGTAAGCGCCGACGCTCACCGCAAAGACGGCTCCCACCGAGCCCTCCGCATCGGCCTCGGCGGCCCCGTAGGCTCCGGCAAAACCGCAACCGTAGCCGCCCTCTGCCGAGCCCTCCGGGACGACCTTTCCCTCGCAGTCGTCACGAACGACATCTACACAAGGGAAGACGCGGAGTTCCTCCTGAGAGAAGCGGTGTTGCCCCCCGAACGCATCACCGCCGTAGAAACGGGCGCCTGCCCCCACACGGCGATCAGAGACGACATCTCCGCCAACCTGGAAGCCGTGGAGGACCTGGAAGACGAGGTGGGCCCCCTCGACCTCATCCTCGTGGAGAGCGGCGGCGACAACCTCACCGCCACGTTCTCCAAGGGCCTGGTAGACGCTCAGATCTTCGTCATCGACGTGGCCGGAGGAGACGACATTCCAAGGAAGGGCGGCCCCGGCGTCACCACCGCCGACCTCCTCATCGTCAACAAGACCGACCTCGCCCCCTACGTCGGCTCCGACCTCGCCCGCATGGCCGCCGACGCGAAAGCACAACGCTCCGAACTCCCGGTCGTCTTCCAGTCGTTGAGGAGCGAGACCGGCGTCAGGGACACCGTCGACTGGGTGCGCGCGCAGCTCACCGCGTGGACGGCGTGACGGGGGTTCGGGCCACCGCCCGCCTGGTCGCGAGGGACGACGGCCGCGGCGGCACGGCCCTGCCCGTGCTGGAGAGCGACGGCCCCCTGGCGCTGCGGAAGACCCGGGGGACCGCCGACGAAGCGCGCGTGATGCTCGTGGGCGCGATGAGCGGCCCGCTCGGCGGTGACCGCTTCACCGTGGAGGCGAACACAGAGCCAGGCGCCCGCCTCCGCGTCGGCTCGGCCGCCGCCACCATCGCCCTGCCCGGCCAGACCAAGGGCGAGGCCCACTACGACGTCCGCCTCACCGTCGCCGACGACGCCGAACTCCACTGGCTGCCCGAGCAGTTGATCTGCGCCGGCGGCAGCGATCTGTACGTGAGCACACGGGTCGCCGTCGGCACGACGGGCCGGCTCGTGCTGCGCGAGGAGCAGGTGCTGGGCCGGGTGGGGGAGGAGCCCGGACGACTGACCGGCAGGCTGGTGCTGCGGATCGCGGGCCGGACCGTCCTCGACCAGGAACTCTCCTGCGGCCCGGGCGCCCCCGGCGGCTGGGACGGCCCCGCCGTGCTCGCCGGGCACCGTGCCGTCGGCCAACTCCTTGTCGTACGGCCGGAGTTCACCGAGAATCCGGTGCAGGCGCGCAAGATCGCCGAGCACGCCGTGGCCGTCCCCCTCGCCGGCCCCGCCGCCCTCGTGACCGCCGTGGCCCCGGACGCCCTGCGGCTGCGCCGGGTGCTGGACGAGGCGCTGACCGCCCTGAACGCCCGTTCCGCCCACCTGAGTATGTAGTCCGCCCAGCGAACTACCCCCTCCGGTTATCGGATTGGCAAAGAAGGTCCCCACCCCCCTGTTCACAGGGTCTCCATAGCCACGAGGATCCCCGTACGAATCGAATCGACGTACGGGGAGGTCCCCCTTGAGGGAGACGAGACCGAAGTGGCGCACGACGGCACTCGGTTCGGCCGGCGTGCTCATCGCGGCCACACTCATATCCGGTGCCGTCGCGGTGCCCGCGGCCGGAGCCAACGCGCACGTGGACGGCGCGCGGCACGGCCAGGACCGGGAGGCCGTGGGCGCGACGATCGCCGCCCAGCGCGCCGCGAAGGCCGGCATCGACTGGCAGGACTGCCCCGCCGACTGGGGTCTGGAGAAGCCGATCCAGTGCGGCTGGGTCAGCGTCCCGCTCGACTACGCGAAGCCCTACGGCAAGCAGATCAAGCTCGCCGTCGACCGCATCGGCAACACCGGGACCAAGGAGGAGCGCCAGGGCGCGCTCGTCTACAACCCCGGCGGTCCCGGCGGTTCCGGCCTGCGCTTCCCGCGCCGCGTCACGACCAAGAACGCGATCTGGGCCAACACGGCCAAGGCGTACGACTTCGTGGGCTTCGACCCGCGCGGCGTCGGCCACTCCGCGCCCATCTCCTGCATGGACCCGCAGGAGTTCGTGAAGGCGCCCAAGGCCGACCCGGTCCCGGACAGCGAGGCCGACAAGCTGGCCCAGCGCAAGCTGGCCGCCGAGTACGCCAAGGGCTGCGCCGAGCGCACCGGCAAGGCGATGCTCCAGCAGATGACCACGCCCAACACCGTGCGCGACCTCGACGTCATCCGTGCCGCGCTCGGCGAGAAGAAGCTCAACTACCTGGGCGTCTCCTACGGCACCTACATCGGCGCCGTCTACGGCACCATGTTCCCGGGCCACCTGCGCCGCATGGTCGTCGACAGCGTCGTCAACCCGTCCCGGGAGAAGATCTGGTACGAGGCCAACCTCGACCAGGACGTCGCCTTCGAGGGCCGCTGGAAGGACTGGGAGGACTGGGTCGCCGCCAACGACGCCGCCTTCCACCTCGGCACCACCCGCGCCGCCGTGCAGGCGAAGTGGCTCGAACTGCGCGCCACCGCCAAGAAGAACCCCATCGGCGGGGTCGTCGGCCCGGCCGAGCTGATCGGCTTCTTCCAGAGCGCCCCGTACTACGACTCCTCGTGGGTGCCGGTCGCCACGGTGTTCAGCAAGTACGTCGCCGGTGACACCCAGGCGCTCGTCGACGCGGCCGCCCCGGACCTCTCCGACACCGCGGGCAACATCACCTCGGAGAACGGCAACGCCGTCTACACGGCCGTCGAGTGCACCGACGCCAAGTGGCCCACCAGCTGGAAGAAGTGGGACAAGGACAACACCGCGCTCAACAAGAACTACCCGTTCATGACCTGGGCCAACGCCTGGCTGAACCTGCCGTGCGCCACCTGGCCGGTGAAGCAGCAGACTCCCGTGGACGTGAAGACCCACAAGGGCCTGCCGCAGGTGCTGATCGTGCAGTCCACGCGGGACGCCGCCACCCCGTACGACGGCGCCGTCGAACTGCACCAGCGCTTCAAGGGCTCCCGCCTGATCACCGAGAAGGACGCGGGCTCCCACGGTGTGACCGGCCTGGTCAACGCGTGCATCAACACGCGGGTGGACACCTACCTGCTCACCGGCAAGCTGGACAGCTCCGACGTGACCTGCACGCCGCACGCCACGCCGAAGCCGTAGCCCTCCGGGGGTGAAGTGAAGACGGACAGCCGGGAATCCGGCTGTCCGTCTTCACTTGTCGAGAAAGTCGTCCTCCGCCGTGTAGTCGAAGAGGTCGCCGTAGTTCTGGAACATCTTCGGGTACGCCTCCCGCCAGTCCCGTCCGGCCAGGCGCCCCTCGATCCACGCGACGGTCTCCGGCAGCCGGTCCGCGTACCGCGCCACCACCGGGCGGTACCCCAACTCCCGCTCGGCGGCGGACATGTCGCACACGACCGGCACCGGCACCGACCACGGAGTGTCACCCACGGTCGGCGACGGCGGCGGACCCTCCAGCAGCACGGTCTCCGTCTCGACGCCCATCACCGCGTCGATCGCGGCGGCGATCTCCGCGACCGTGGGAGCGTCCGGGTCCACGGCGTTCAGGGCCCTGCTACCGGGGCGCGCGGCGGCCAGCCGGATCAGCTCCGCGATGTTGTGCACGTTGGCCGGGTGGAAGCGGCTCAGCCCGCCGTACGGCAGCACGCGCCGGGACCGGCCGTCCAGGTTGCGCTTGACGAAGTACAGCTCGCGCGGGGTCTGGCAGCGCGGTCCGTGGATCGCGCCGGCCCGCAACAGTGTGGTCGGCAACCGCCCACCGGCCGCGAGGAGTTCACGTTCCAGCCCCGCCTTGCGGGTGCTGTACGACGTCTCGCCCGGCTTGACGGTCCGCTGACCCTCGCCCATCGGGACCGGGTACTCCGGGAAGCCGTCCGGCTCGCCCTGGGTGTCGAAGTTCCGGCCCTTGTCGTCCTCGTACACCGAGACGCTGGAGACCACCACGGCGGAGCCCACCCGGTCGGCCAGCGTCACCAACTGCCGTGCGTGCTCGGGCCCGTAGGCGACCATGTCCACCAGCACGTCACAGCCGTCGCCGACCGCCGCGGCCAGCGCGCCGTCGTCCGCCCGGTCGGCCGCCGCGACGCGCACGTCCTCGGGCCACTCCTCGTCCCGTCCGCCGCCGCGCGAGACGGCGGTCACCGCCCAGCCGTCCCGGGCCAGCGCCCCCACGGCCACCCGCCCGATCTGTCCCGTCGCCCCGATCACCACAGCACGTCGTGTCATGCCGTGACCCTACGGTCGGGCGGCTTGCCGGCCCAGGCCGCTCTGCCGACAGCAGAGGTCAACTGAGCGGCATGCGCGGGAACTTGCGTTCCTTGGCGGCGGCGGCCTCCTCCGCCTTGACCACGGCCGCGTACTGGTCGACGTACTCCTGGTCGGACAGCTTCAGGATGGCGTACATGATCTCGTCGGTGATGGCCCGCAGGATCGCCTTCTCGTTCTCCATGCCGTCGTAGCGGGAGAAGTCGAGCGGCTTGCCGAAGCGGATCACCACGGGGTGGACGTTCGGGATGACCTTGCCGGGCGGCTGGGCCTCGAAGGTGCCGATCATCGCGCAGGGGATGACCGGGACGCCGGCCTTGAGCGCCATCACCGCGACTCCGACCTTGCCCTTGTACAGGCGGCCGTCGTGGGAGCGGGTGCCCTCCGGGTAGATGCCGAGCAGCTCGTCCTTGCTCAGCACGCCGAGGCCCTCGCGGATGGCGGCCTGGCCGGCCTCCTTGCCGGAGCGGTCCACCGGGATCTGCCCGGCGCTGCGGAAGAAGAAGGCGGTGAGCCGGCCCTTGAGGCCGGGACCGGTGAAGTACTCGGCCTTGGCGAGGAAGGTGATCCGGCGCGTGAGGACCGCCGGCATCAGGAAGTGGTCCGAGAAGGAGAGGTGGTTGCCCGCGACGATGGCCGCGCCCGACTCCGGGATGTGTTCCAGGCCCTCTATTCGGGGCCGGAAGACCAGTCTCAGCAACGGCCCCAACAGCACGTATTTGAGCAGGTAGTAGAACAAGGCGAGGCGCTCCTCGGTCGGGCGGACGGCTCAACTCCGCGTCCTGGCTGGTCAACCGGCGTGAGATGGGGCTGTCAGTGTAGGCGTAGGCGAGGACGGCCGGAACAGGGCCGATTCACAGCCGCACGATGACCAGAGCCGTGTCGTCGGTGGCCCCGCCGGGCGGCAGCAGTTCCTCCAGGACGGCGTCGGCGAGCTGCTCGGGGTCGTCCTCCCGGTGCCGGGCGAGGGAGTCGGCGAGGCGGTCGAGGCCCGTGTCGATGTCCTCGCGCCGCCGTTCCACCAGACCGTCGGTGTACAGCACGAGCGTGGCGTCCTCGCCGAACGTGGTGGTGGCCTGCGGCCTCGGGATCGGGTCGGGGCGGGCGTCGAGCGGCGGGTCGGTCGCCCGGTCGAGGCACTCCACCCGCCCGTCGGCGTGCACCAGCATCGGCGGCGGGTGCCCGGCGCTGCTGTAGGTGATCGTCGAGAGGTCGAAGTCGATGAAGGCGGACACCGCGGTCGCCGACTCGGCCCCCTTGATCACATGGGCGTACCGGCCCAGCACCTCCAGTGCCTGCGCCGGGCCCGTGGCCACCCGGGAGGCCGCGCTCAGCGCGCTGCGCAGCTGGCCCATGACACAGGCGGCCCCGAGGCCGTGGCCGACGACATCGCCCACCGAGACGCCGATGCGGTGGCCGCCGACCAGGTCGACCAGGTCGTACCAGTCCCCGCAGACGTTCAGCGCGCCGACCGCGGGCCGGTAGCGGACGGCCGCCTGGTCGTGCAGCGTCTGGCAGGTGGGCAGCATGGCGTCCTGGAGGGCCAGCGCGACCTCGCGCTCGCGGGCGTGCGCCTGCCGCAGCCGTTCGTTGAGCTCCTGGAGCTCACGGGCCCGCGTGTACAGCTCGGCCTCCAGGACCCGGGCCCGGCTGCCCCGGGGCCCGCCGCGGGCCCGCATCAGCTCGGTGACCTCCTCGACCCGGTGCACCAGCAGCGCGACCTTGCCGTCCGGGCCGAGCACCGGCGCGTTCACCGGGCTCCAGTAGCGCACCTCCCACTCGCCGGGGCGCTCGGGGTTCTGCACGTCGTACCGCTGGAGCGCCATGGCGTCCCGCTCGCCGGTGTCCAGGACCCGCTGGAGCGAGGCGGCGAGATTGCGCATGCCGGTCGCGGCGGGGTCGTTCGGGTTGTCGGGGAAGACGTCGAAGAGATAGCGGCCGATCAGGTCCTCGCGGCGCCGCCCGGCCACCTGCGGGAACTCCTTGTTGACGTCCGCGAAGACCAACTCGGGCGTGAGCAGCGCGACCATGCCGGGCAGTGCCTGGAACACCGCGGCGTAGTCGATGGGTCTGTCGGTCATGTCTGCCGCCTCCCCGCCGGGATCACACCAGTTTGGCACGGTATGGACAGGCTGTTTTCAGTCCTGCGGATCCTGAAGGGACTGCTCGGCCCAGATGATCTTTCCCTCGGGCACGAAGCGGGTGCCCCAGCGCTGGGCGAACTGGGAGACCAGCAGCAGCCCGCGGCCGCCCTCGTCCGTGGTGCGCGGATGGCGCAGATGGGGCGCGGTGGCGCCGCCGTCGAAGACCTCGCAGATCAGCGTCCGGTCGTGGATCAGCCGCAGCCGGATCGGGCCGACCGCGTGCCGGATCGCGTTGGTGACCAGTTCGCTGACGACCAGCTCCGTCGTGAACGCGAACTCCTCCAGACCCCACTCGGTCAGCTGCCGGGAGGCCGTCTTGCGGGCGTCCGCGACGAGCGCCGGGTCGGCGGGCACGTCCCAGTCGGCCACCTGCCCGGGGCCGAGCAGCCGGGTGCGGGCCATCAGCAGGGCCACGTCGTCGTGCGGCCGGTCCGGGGCGAGCGCGTCGACCACGGCCCGGCAGTGCCCGTCGAGCGAGGACGCCTCCCGCTCCAGGGCCTCGCGCAGCCGGTCCCGGCCCGCGTCCAGAGTCCAGTCCTCGCCGTGCGCGAGCAGCCCGTCGGTGTGCAGGGCGAGGACGCTGCCCGCCGCCAGGGCCAGCTCGACCGACTCGAAGGGCGGACCGCCCGCGCCGAGCGCGGGGCCCTGCGGGAGGTCCACGAAGGCGACCGTGCCGTCCGGCATGATCACGGCGGGCGCGGGATGCCCGGCGGCGGCCATCGTGCACTGCCCGTCGACGGGGTCGTAGACGACGTACACACAGCCGGAGCCCTTGGCGCTGTCGGTGTCCTCCGTCCGCGCCCCGACCTCCTCCTCGCGCGCCGACCGGGCCACCAGGTCGTCCAGATGGCCCAGCACCTCCTCGGGCGGCAGATCCAGCGCCGCGAGCGTGCGTACGGCGGTCCGCAGCCGGCCCATGGCCGCGGCGGCGCCGATCCCGTGCCCGGGCACCTCGCCCACCACGAGGGCGACGCGCGCTCCGGAGAGCGGGATCAGGTCGTACCAGTCGCCGCCGAGGCCGGTCAGCTCGTCGGCGGGCCGGTAGCAGGCGCTCACCTCCACGGCGTCCTGCTCGGGGAGCCGGTGGGGGAGCAGACTGCGCTGGAGGACGAGGGCGGCGTCCCGCTCGCGGGTGTAGCGGCGGGCGTTGTCGACACAGACGGCGGCCCGCGAGACGAGGTCCTCGGCGAGGTTGAGGTCGTCCTCGTCGAAGGGCTCCTGGCGGTGCCGGCGGAAGAAGGTGGTGACGCCGAGGGTGACGCCCCGGGCGCGGATCGGCACGACCAGCACGCTGTGCAGGCCCAGGTCGAGGAAGGTGGCCCGGCGCTCGTCGGGTATGTCGACGGCCCACTCGGCGGCCAGCGGGTCCAGCCGCTCCTCCCGCCAGGCCACGCCGGTGGAAAGGCACAGCAGCGGGGGCGAGCCGGGCCGGTAGGCGGCCACGTCCCCGAGGCCTACGACGGCCTCCGGGACGCCCTCGTTCACGGACTGGTGGCCCGCCCGCCGCAACGGCGCGCCCGCGCCGGGCTCGGCGCCCCGCAGCACCGTCTCCAGCAGGTCGACGGTGACGAAGTCGGCCAGCGCCGGGACGGCCACGTCGGCCAGCTCCTGCGCGGTGCGGGGGATGTCCAGGCTGCGGCCGATCTGCTCGCCGGCCCGGTCGAGCAGGGCGAGGCGCTGGCGGGCGCGGTGCCGCTCGGTGATGTCGACGACGGTGTAGTAGACGCCCATCGGATGGCCCAGTTCGTCGTCGAGCCGGGTGAACGACATGGTGTGCGCGGTCTCGCGGTGCGGGGCGGCACGGACCCGGCCGACATGCTCGTACCCGACGATCGGCTCCCCGGTCTCCAGGACGCGCCGCATCTGCGCCTCGATCGACTCGGCGTCCAGGCCCGGCTGGATCTCCCCGAAGCGCAGTCCGAGGCGCTGCGGGGCCGGGGCACTGCCGAACTGCTCCAGTGCCGGGTTGGACCAGACGCAGCGCAGTTCCAGGTCCACGATGGCGATGCCGATCGGCGAGCGGGTGACCATCTGTTCCAGCACGGCACGGCTCATGTCCCAGCCGGGGGCCTCCGCCATCTCGGACAGCAGCACGAGCCAGCGGGCCGGGCCGTGGGTGCCGGCGGCGGAGGTGATCCGCACCATGAGCCGGACCGGGCGGCCGTCGGCGCGCCGGGCGGTCAGCAGCCCCGCCCAGCCGCCGTCGCCGCGGCACCGCTCCGCCAGCTCCGGCGCCCGCCGCGCGTCCTCGTCGGTCAGCAGGGCGGCCGCCTTCGTCCCTACGACCTCGGAGGGGGCGTAGTCCAGCAGCCGCTGGGCGTCCTTGGTCCAGCCGGTGACCACGCCGTGAGCGTCGAGCAGCACGGGCGCGGCGTCGGCCACGTCGAACCGCCGCCGCGCGGTGTCGTGCTCCTCCTGTGCGCTCACGGCCGACCTCTCTGTCGCTGACAGTGGTCTACCACCTCTGAGACACATCTTCACCCGGTGAGCTGTTTTGCACTCGGGCTAGCGCTTGAGCACCCCTTCCAGGATGCCGAGTGCCGAGACGAGTTCCTCCGCTGTGATCGTCAGCGGAGGCGCCAGGCGGATTGTCGAGCCGTGGGTGTCCTTGACCAGGACGCCCTCGTGCATCAGGAGCTTGCTGACCTCGCGGCCCGTGCCGATCGCCGGGTCGATGTCGACGCCCGCCCACAGGCCGCGCGCGCGGAAGCCGACCACGCCCTTGCCGACCAGGTCGGCGAGGCCGTCGCGGAGCCGGACGCCGAGCTCCGCCGCCCGGCGCTGGAACTCGCCCGTCTCCAGCAGGTCGACCACCGCCGTGCCGACCGCCGCGGCCAGCGGGTTGCCGCCGAACGTGGAGCCGTGCTCACCCGGCCGCAGCACCCCGAGGACGCCCCGGCGGGCGACCACCGCGGAGACCGGCACGATCCCGCCGCCCAGCGCCTTGCCGAGCAGCAGCATGTCGGGGACCACCCCCTCGTGCTCGACGGCGAGCGTACGGCCCGTCCGCCCGAGCCCCGACTGGATCTCGTCCGCGATGAACAGGCACCCCTTGCGGAGGGTCAGCTCGCGCACGCCCGCCAGATAGCCGTCGTCCGGGATCACCACACCGGCCTCGCCCTGGATCGGCTCAAGCAGCACCGCCGCCGTCGTCTCGTCGACCGCCGCCTCCAGCGCCGCCAGGTCGTTGTACGGCACGATCCGGAAGCCCGGCGTGAAGGGCCCGAAGCCCGCCCGCGCCGTCTCGTCCGTGGAGAACGACACGATCGTCGTCGTACGGCCGTGGAAGTTCTCCGCCGCCACCACGATCGTCGCCCGGTCGGCCGGGACGCCCTTCACCTCGTACGCCCACTTGCGGGCCACCTTGATCCCGCTTTCCACCGCCTCCGCGCCGGTGTTCATCGGCAGCACCATGTCCAGCCCGGTGAGCGCGGCCAGCCGCTCGGCGAACTCCGCGAGCCGGTCGTTGTGGAAGGCCCGCGAGGTCAGCGTCAGCCGGTCCAGCTGCGCGTGCGCGGCCTCGATCAGCGCGGGGTGGCGGTGACCGAAGTTGAGGGCCGAGTACCCGGCCAGCATGTCCAGGTAGCGGCGCCCCTCCACGTCCTCCACCCAGGTGCCCTCGGCGCGCGCGACGACCACGGGCAGCGGGTGGTAGTTGTGCGCGAGGACCGGCTCCTCGGCCTCGATGAGATCGGCGGAGGAACGCGTGCTTACGGGTGCGGTCATGAGCGGATCTCCTGGGTGCAGCACTTGATGCCACCGCCGGCCTTGTGGAACTCGGACAGGTCGACGGGGACGGGGACATAGCCGTGGTCGTCGAGGCGCGCGGCGAGCGCCTCGGCCTGCGGGGCGATGAAGACGTGCCGGCCGTCCGACACGGAGTTCAGCCCGAAGGCCATCGCGTCGTCGCGGGTCGCGAGCACCGCGTCCGGGTACAGCCGTGCGAGTACCTCGCGGCTGCCCGACGAAAAGGCCTCCGGGTAGTACGCGATGTTGGCGTCGTCCAGGACGAACAGCGCGGTGTCCAGGTGGTAGAAGTGCGGATCCACCAGCGTCAGGCTGATCACCGGGTGCCCGAAGAACTCCTGCACCTCGCGGTGCGCGTCCCGGGTCGTACGGAATCCGGTGCCGGCCAGCAGGTACCGGCCCGTCCAGACGAGGTCGCCCTCGCCCTCGCAGACCGACAGGGGCCGCTGGACCTCGTAGCCCGCCGTCTTGAACCACAGGTCGTAGTGGGTGGACTCGGGGCGCCGCTCGGGCGCGTGGAAGAGCGAGCCGAAGACGCGGCCGCCGACGACGACCGCGGAATTCGCCGCGAAGACCATGTCCGGGAGACCGGGGACCGGGTCCACGGAGTCGACGGTGTGGCCGTGGGTCTCATAAGCGCTGATCAGCGTGCGCCACTGCGTCTGCGCGAGGTCCACGTCCACGGGGGTGTCGGGATGCATCCAGGGATTGATCGCGTACTGCACGGCGAAGTGTCTGGGTTCGCAGACGAGGAAACGCCGTCGGCGCTGCACACGGGAGTCGGACACAGAGGGGTTCCTCCGCTTCCTGCGGTGTCGACCAAGGGTTGACACCAAGGTAGGAACTGACCGGGACGCCCGACAAGCAACGACAATTGCGTGTCTGCGCAGGAACCCTGCGTATTTCCTCGGCCACACGCAGGGTTGCTGCGTTTGATCGCTACGCCTCCGGTGCGGGCTGGCTCGCCCCCGCCTCCAGGCTTTCCGGGATGAGATGGGACAGCACCATCACGCTGATCGTCTTCCGGATGAACGGCTCGGTGCGGATGCGCTCCAGCACCTCCTCGAAGTGCTCCACGTCCCGCGCCCGCACATGCAGCAGCGCGTCCGCGCCCCCGGTCACCGTCATCGCCGCGACGATCTCCGGATGGTTGCGCACCACCTCCGCCAGCCGCCGGGGCGGGGCCGCGCCCTCGCAGTACACCTCGACGTACGCCTCCGTGCGCCAGCCCAGCGCCGACGGCTCCACCGTGGCCGTGAACCCGGTGATCACCCCGGTCTCCCGCAGCCGGTCCACCCGCCGCTTCACCGCCGTCGACGACAGCCCGATCTCCGCGCCGATCTCCGCGAACGACGTCCGCGCGTTCGCCATCAGCGCGGTGACGATCTTCCGGTCGAGGTCGTCGAAACCGGTCGGCCTGCTGCTCATGCGGGCACTGTAGCCAGCGCGGACCGGCCGGGCGGGCTCTGCGGCACGTGTCCAGACGTACGGATTGCTCCTACACTCCGGACCATGCTGCGCGCCCTGGCTGTCGACGACGAACGCCCCTCGCTGGAGGAACTCCTCTATCTGCTGGGCGCCGACCCGCGGATCGGCAGCGTGGAGGGCGCCGGCGACGCGACCGAGGCGCTGCGCCGGATCAACCGCGCCCTGGAGTCCGGCCCCGACGGGCCCGAGGCGATCGACGTCGTCTTCCTCGACATCAACATGCCCGGCCTCGACGGCCTCGACCTCGCCCGGCTGCTCACCGGGTTCGCCACCCCGCCGCTCGTCGTCTTCGTCACCGCCCACGAGGACTTCGCCGTCCAGGCCTTCGACCTCAAGGCCGTCGACTACGTCCTCAAGCCGGTCCGCAAGGAGCGCCTCGCCGAAGCCGTCCGCCGGGCCGCCGAACGGCTCGACAGCGCCCCCCGAATACCCGTCCACGAACCCGACCCGGACCACATACCCGTCGAACTCGGCGGCGTGACCCGCTTCGTCTCCGTCGACGACATCACCCACGTCGAGGCCCAGGGCGACTACGCCCGTCTGCACACCGACAAGGGCAGCCACCTCGTACGGATACCGCTGTCCACGCTGGAAGAACGCTGGCGCTCCCGCGGCTTCGTCCGCATCCACCGCCGCCACCTCGTCGCCCTGCGCCATGTCGGCGAACTCCGCCTGGACGCGGGCACGGTGAGCGTCCTCGTCGGCGGCGAGGAACTCCCGGTCAGCCGCCGGCACGCGCGCGAGCTGCGGGACCTGCTGATGAGGAGGCCCTGACCGTGCCGCACCAGGACCCCGCCGAGCGCCGCGTCGTCGTCACCGGCCCGCCCCGCCGCACCCGCCCCGCCTCCGGCTACTACCGGCCGCGCACCGAGATCGACGAGCAGACCACCCTCGGCCACACCTACGTCCGCTCCCTGATGCGCACCCAACTGCGCGCCTCCCTCGCGGTGTTCGCCTTCCTCGGCCTGCTGATCGGCCCGCTGCCGCTGCTCTTCGCCGCGATGCCCGACGCCCGCCGCCTGGAATGGCTCGTCCTCGGCTTCGGCCTCTACGCCCCGCTGGTCCTGCTCGCGCGGTGGTACGTGCGGCGCGCGGAACGCAACGAACAGGACTTCGTGCGCCTGGTAGAGGACCGATGAACTCCCTTTACGCCGACCGACGTTGCGAGGGCCGATGAACTCCGGCTACTCGGTGCCCGCCGTCGCCCTGGTGGTCATCGCGACCGTCCTCGTCGGCGCCTTCGGCCTGCGCATCTCCCGCACCACCTCCGACTTCTACGTCGCCTCCCGAACCGTCGGCCCCCGCCTGAACGCGGCCGCCATCAGCGGCGAGTACCTCTCCGCCGCCTCCTTCCTCGGCATCGCGGGCCTGGTCCTCGTCCAGGGCCCGGACATGCTCTGGTACCCCGTCGGCTACACGGCCGGCTACCTCGTCCTGCTCCTGTTCGTCGCCGCCCCCCTGCGCCGCTCCGGCGCCTACACCCTCCCCGACTTCGCGGAGGCCCGGCTCGCCTCCCAGGCGGTACGACGGCTCGCGGGCGCCTTCGTCGTCGGCGTCGGCTGGCTCTACCTGCTGCCCCAACTCCAGGGCGCCGGGCTGACGTTGACCGTGCTCACCGACGCGCCCCAATGGCTCGGCGGGCTCATCGTCGCCGTCGTCGTGGTCGCCACCGTCGCCGCCGGCGGCATGCGCAGCATCACCTTCGTGCAGGCCTTCCAGTACTGGCTCAAGCTCACCGCCCTGCTCGTCCCCGCGCTCTTCCTGATCCTCGCCTGGCAGAGCGACGGGGCGCCCCAGCACGCCTTCGAGGAGCCCGCGACCTTCCGCGAGCAGCGGGTCGTGCGCGTCGCGAGCACCCTCGACCTGAAGCTGGAACAGCCGCTCACCGTCACGGTCACCGGCACCGTCGACGGCCGCCCGCACGACGACCAGAAGCTTCAACTCCCCGCCGGCACCCACCACATCGAGAAGGGCACCCGGCTCACCTTCCACAAGGGCACCACCGTCCCGGCCGCCGACCGCGGCACCAGCGACGGCATGTCCACCTCCCTCGCCGCGGGCCGCGAGGAACGGCCCCTGTACGCCACGTACGGACTGATCCTCGCCACCTTCCTCGGCACCATGGGCCTGCCCCACGTCGTCGTCCGCTTCTACACCAGCCCGCACGGAGTGGCCGCCCGCCGCACCACGGTCGCCGTCCTCGGCCTGATCGGCTGCTTCTACCTCCTGCCCCCGGTCTACGGCGCCCTCGGCCGCCTGTACGCCCCCGAACTGACCCTCACCGGCGACGCCGACGCGGCCGTCCTGCTGCTCCCCGAGCGCATGATCGGGGGCCTCGGCGGCGACCTGCTGGGCGCGCTGGTGGCGGGCGGCGCCTTCGCCGCGTTCCTCTCCACGGCCTCCGGACTCACCATGGCCGTCGCCGGCGTCCTCACCCAGGACGTCCTGCCCTCCCGCGGGGTACGGCACTTCCGGCTCGGCACGGTCCTCGCGATGGCCGTGCCCCTCGCGGCGAGCATGCTCGTCGGGGGCCTCCCCGTCGCCGACGCCGTGGGACTCGCCTTCGCGGTGTCCGCCTCCTCCTTCTGCCCGCTGCTCGTGCTCGGCATCTGGTGGCGGCGGCTGACCCCGCCCGGCGCCGCCGCGGGCATGGTCGTGGGCGGCGGCTCCGCGTTCGTCGCCGTGGCCGCGACGATGGCGGGCTTCCCGGGCACCGGCCCGCTGCACGCCCTGCTCGCCTGGCCCGCGCTCTGGTCGGTCCCGCTCGGCTTCCTCACGATGGTGGTGGTCTCCCTGTCCACGCCGAGCCGGGTCCCCGCGGGCACGGCGGCGGTGTTGGCGCGCTTCCATCTGCCCGAGGAGCTACGGGCGGAGGTCAAGGCATGAGCGGATTCCTCGCCGGCCTCTGCGTCGCGATCCTGCCCCTGCTCGCCGTCGGCTTCTGGCTCGGCCGGCGCACGGCCCGCCCGCAGAACCTCGGCGGACTCGGCACCCCCGTCGAGCACGCCACCTTCGAGACCCTGCACACCGCCTCCCTCGCCGCGCCCCCGCTCCGGGCCGGCCTCACCGAGGAGACCGCCCGCAAGTCGGCCCGCCGGCTGCGCACCCTGCTCGGTACCGACGCGCTCTGCCTCACCGACGAGAAACGCGTCCTGGTCTGGGACGGCGTCGGCGGCCACCACCGCGGCGAGATCATGGAACGCCTCACCGGCCCCCTGGAGACCGGCCGCGGCGAGGCCTTCCCGCTCCGCTGCGACGCCCCCGACTGCCCGGTCCGCTGGGCCGTCGTCACCCCCCTCACCGTCGACGACCGCGTCCACGGCGCCCTGGTCGCCTGCGCGCCCCGCGAGTCCGCCGTCCTGGTCCGGGCCGCCGGAGAGGTCGCCCGCTGGGTAAGCGTCCAACTGGAGTTGGCGGACCTCGACCAGTCCCGCACCCGGCTGATAGAGGCCGAGATCAAGGCACTTCGGGCCCAGATCTCCCCCCACTTCATCTTCAACTCGCTCTCGGTCATCGCCAGCTTCGTGCGCACCGACCCCGAACGCGCCCGCGAACTGCTCCTGGAGTTCGCCGACTTCACCCGCTACAGCTTCCGCAGACACGGCGACTTCACCACCCTCGCCGACGAACTCCACGCCATCGACCACTACTTGGCGCTGGTGCGGGCACGCTTCGGCGACCGCCTCTCCGTCACCCTCCAGATTGCGCCCGAGGTGCTGCCGGTCGCCCTGCCCTTCCTGTGCCTGCAGCCGCTCGTCGAGAACGCCGTCAAGCACGGCCTGGAGGGCAAGGCGGTGTCCGAGGGCAAGAGCCACATCAGCATCACCGCCCAGGACACCGGCGCCGAGGCCCTCGTCGTCATCGAGGACGACGGCACCGGCATGGACCCGGTCCTGCTGCGCCGGATCCTCGCCGGCGAGGTCAGCCCCTCGGGCGGCATCGGGCTGTCCAACGTCGACGACCGGCTCCGGCAGGTGTACGGCGACGCCTACGGCCTCGTCATCGAGACCGCTCCGGGCGCGGGCATGAAGGTCACCGCCCGGCTGCCCAAGTACCAGCCGGGGGTGCACTCGGCGGGCCGTCTCGGCGACGGCTGAGGGTCAGCGCGTGGCGACCATCCCGAGGGTGATCAGACCCAGCACGACCCAGCCGAACCACAGCCATCCGTTGCTGCCGAGCGCGACCGTGTAGGCCGTCACCGCGACGAGTCCGCCGACGGTGAGCACCCCCATCGTCCGCGTGGAGCCGTCCGTAGAACCGGGCATCGCGACACCCTCCTCAGGATTCGTCCCCCTCCATGGTGCCCCCGTTCTGCTTCCGGACGGTGCACACGACGAAATGAGTGCCGTTCTTCCAGGGCCCCTCGCTGGTCCAGGACCCCGCCCGGTAGACGGACGGATCGAAGCCGTAGTCCGCCGGCGGCGCCTTCCGCGCGCACGCCGCGTCCGACTCGGTGCGGGCCTCGTCGAACGGCACGTCCTCGTCCAGACGGGTGAACCCCAGCACCTGCTCGTCGTAGGAGCCCTCGCAGGACACCAGCCGGGCGTGACGGTTGCCGGGCACCTCCAGACAGTCCCGGCGCTGCATGGTCGCCGTGTCCGCGAACTCCGAGCCGAGCTTGCGATGGGTGCCGATCGGGCCGTACACCGGCCCGTTCCCGCCCAGCACCAGACACGCGGTGCGCCGCCCCGCCGCCGCGAACCCGCCGTCCGTGGGTACGACGGCCTGGCTGCGGACGTCCGCGAGCCGGTCCCGGATCTCCCGCGTCCGCTCCTCGCACTTCGCGGGCCCGAGCCGCCGCGCCTCGTCGGCGGAGGCGGCGGGCACGAACGCCATCACCTGCCCGTCCGGCGGGCCCACGGCACAGGAGGAGACCAGCCGCAGCTTGGGCGTCCCCTCGAACCGCCGCGCACCGGGCCAGTCGACGGTGACACAGTCCCCGTCCGCCAACGGCTTCACCAGTCCCACGGCCGCGCCGTACGGCTGCAGATCCCCGTTCCCACCGGTGCCCCCGCCTCCGTCGTCCGCCCGGTTGGCCATGGCGTACCAGACCCCGCCGAGCGCGAGCAGCAGCCCGAGCCCACAGGCCAGCACGGCCCGCAGGGCGTGCGAACGTTCACGTCGCCGCCGACCGCCGGCAGGGGCCTTGCGGGTCGGTTCACTCCGGCCGGACGGTGGCACACCGAAACCGGCGAGGGCGTCGCTCGACCCGAAGCCGGCGGACGGCTCGCCGGGCCCGTAGCCGCCGTACGGGCCGCTCGGCGGGGAGCCGACACCCGGTCGGGACCCGTAGCCGTTCGTCCCGCCGTGTCCCGGCCCGGGGGAGTCCAGATGGGCCCCGAAGCCCCGAGGTGCCGGCGGCGGCTCGCGGGTGACGCCCTCCCACGGTGACTGCGACCCGAGGTCCGTCTGGGTCCGGACGTACGGCTCCGACGGGGGCCGGAGGGCCCGCGACAGCGCCGCCTCCGCCTCCGTCGCCGACAGCCGGCGCCCCGGGTCCTTCGTGAGCAGCGCCTGGAGTACGGGCCCCAGCGCACCCGCGCGTACGGCCGGCCGCGGCTCCTCCATGACCACCGCGGTCACCTCGGCGAGATGCGACTCCCGCTCGAAGGGACCGAGCCCCTCGACGGCGTGGTACAGCGTGCAGCCCAGCGAGAACAGGTCGGCCGCAGGCGTCGGCGCCCCGCCCGTCGCCCGCTCGGGCGCCAGATACCCCGCCGTCCCCACCAGCACGGACGCCAGCGTGTACCGCGTCTCGCCCGCGTCCGGCTGCACGGAGATGCCGTAGTCGGTGAGCAGGACCCGTCCGTACGGCGACCCCGAGCGGTCCGGCGCCAGCAGGATGTTCGCCGGCTTCACGTCCCGGTGCATCACGCCCCGCTCGTGCCCGGCGGTCAGCGCGTCCAGCACCGCCAGCCCGATCCGCGCGCACTCCGCCGGAGCGAGCGGCCCGCGCAGTTCGATCAGGTCACGCAGGTTCACGGCGTCCGCCACGTACTCCATGACGATCCACGGCAGCCCGTCGTGCTCCAGCACGTCGTGCACGGTCACCACGTGCGGGTGGCCGCGCAGCCCGGCCGCGTGCCGGGCCTCCGCGCGGGCGCGCGCCACCCGGGCCTCCCGCTCGTGCCCCTCCTCGCCGGGGTCCCGGAACACGATCTCCTTCAGCGCGACCTCGCAGGCGAGTCTCTGGTCGTGGGCGAGCCACACATGGCCCTGGCCGCCGCTGCCGAGCGGGTTCAGCAGCAGATACCGGCCGGCGATGACCCGGCCCACTCCCGACGTCGGTGATCCTGAAGGCATCCGGTGACTCCCGGGTTCTGCGAGGTCTGCGGGGCGCTACGCGGCGACGCCGGTGCTCGGGCCGTCGTCCGTGGCGGGCGCACTGCTCGCCGGTTCGCTGCTGGGCGGTGGGGGAGGTGGAGGCGGCGGGGGCGCGCTCGTGGTGGTGGGTGCGCTGCTCGACGGTGGCGCGGCGGGCGGTGGACTCGGCGGATCGGGACTGGGCGGGTCCGGGCTCGGTGGCCCGGTCGACTCGGACGGCGCATGCGAGCTGGGCGCCGTATGCGAGGGAGGCGCGGACGAGCTCTTGTCCGGCGAACCGCTCGACGACGACGGCGGTGCGGAGGACGACTCCCCGGGCTTGCCGCTCGACGACGAACTCCCCGCCCCGGACGCCCCGGACGACCCCGAGGACCCGGAGGACGGCGGCGGGGGAGTGGTCGTGGGCTTGGTCGCCCCACCGGAACCGCTGGAACCGTCGGGCCCACCGGCCCCGCTGCTCGACCCCCCGGCCACGGTCAGCATCACGTACTCCCCGAACCGCAGCTCGGTCCCCGCGGCCGGATCCGTCGCCGTGACCTTCGCACCGGCGGGCGGTGCCGCCTTCCCCGCGTACCCGGTCGCCAGCCCCGCCGCGGTCAGCTTCCGGCTCGCCTGTTCGAAGGCGACCCCGGTGAGGTCGGGCACCGGCTTGCGCTCCCGGGTGTCGAAGGCGTGGTCCTTCTCACCCGCAGTGCCCACCGGCCGGTCGATACCGCGCTCGGGTTCCCGGACGTCGACCAGCGCGAGCCGTTCCAGTTTCAGCGGCGCGGGCCGTACGGCCACCACGGAATCCTGCTTGTATCCCGTCCACTTCTTGTTGCCGTCCTCGAATCGGAGAGAAATACGCCCGGTGTCACCTCGGAACGGCCGCAACGGATTTCCGCACGAACACTTCACAGCCGGAAGTCCCTGTTCATCGACGAGAATCGCGATTCCCGCCTGGAGCAAGGAGTTGTACGGGACGGCCTTTCCCTTCTTGTAGTCGTGGTTCTCCACGAGAGTGTCGTGACGCAGCAGAACGGGTGTGAGTCGATCGAGGTATTCCGGTATCTCGTCGGTACCGATGCCCGGCACACTCGCCCACGCCAGTGCCTTCTGGTGATTCCCGGGATCGGTGAGGAATCGCTCGAGTTTCTCGACGTCACATACGGTCGCCTGCTTGCTGCCCCCGTACAGACCCGGTGTGTCGCCCTGCTGGAGACTTCCCTGGACCGGCCGCGAGCGCACCACCTCGTCCTTGCCGAGCCCGCTGCCCTCGTCGAAGAAGGGCGCGAGCGAGGGCACACCGGCGGCCACCGCCTTGACCACGGTCACCGGCGAAGAGCCGTCACAGCCGCTCAGTGCCAGAACCAGAACGACCAGAACAGAGATCCTGTGCATAAATGCGCGAAGTGTCATCACCGCTCCCCCCGGCGGTTCCCCCAACGCGCTTCATGCTACTGAATGCTTCGGAAAGACGAAGCCTTTCACTGCCCGCGTGCGTTCAATGAGGCCAAATATGCGTTGTACGCCTCGAGTTCCTTGTCGCCGTCCCGGTCGGCGGCCCGGTCCTTGCGCTTGGCCTGCCGCTGTTCCGAGCCATACCACTGGAACAGCAGTGCGATGAGCACGAGAACGGAGGGAATCTCACTGAACGCCCAGGCGATCCCGCCGGCCGCGTTCTGGTCGGAGAGCGCGTCGATGCCGAGCGAAGCGGGCGGGTTCTTGAACGTCTCCACCATGGGCTCGGAGGCCATCATCAGCGCGATGCCGAAGAACGCGTGGAACGGCATCCCCGCGAACAGCTCCAGCATCCGCATCAGATAACCGGGCCGGTGCGGCCCCGGGTCCACCCCGATGATCGGCCAGAAGAACACCACACCGACGGCGAGGAAGTGCACCATCATCGCGATGTGCCCGGTCTTCGACCCCATCAGGAAGTCGAAGATCGGCGTGAAATAGAGGGCGTACAGACTCGCGATGAACAGCGGAATGGTGAACGCCGGATGCGTGACGATCCGCATGTACCGGCTGTGCAGCAGCGCCAGCAGCCACTCCCGCGGCCCCTTGCGCCCCTTCCCGGCGACGGGCAGCGCCCGCAGCGCGAGCGTCACAGGCGCCCCGAGCAGAATGAGGATCGGCGACAACATGCTGATCACCATGTGCTGCACCATGTGCACGCTGAACATGACCATCCCGTAGTCGTTCAGCCCGGTGCACATCACGAGCATGATGGTCAGCACCCCGACCACATAGGAAACGGTCCGCCCCACGGACCACGAATCCCCCCGCCGCCGCAACCGCACGACGCCCCACGCATAAAGCCCGAGCGCAAGAAGACAGGCGACGAGGAAGAAGGGATCAGCCGACCACTGAAGCCCCCGCCCCAGCGTGAACGGCGGCAGTTCCATGGTGCCGTGCCCGCTGTGATCCATTCCGGCGGCTCCTGATAGGTGGGGTTGTGTGCTTACGTCCGCCACCAAGACTAGAACCGCCCCGGGCTACTTCTTGGACCGGGGGCCACTTGACCCACTCAGGGGCGCGGGGAACTGCGCGACCAGCCACACACAACCAGCAGACCGCGACTTACAGAACGCACTCGGCCTCTTCGTATCGTTCGGCAGGCACGGTCTTCAGCGTCTCGACCGCCTCGGCGAGCGGAACCATGACGATGTCGGTCCCCCTCAACGCAGTCATGTGCCCGAACTCCCCCCGATGCACAGCCTCCACCGCATGCCACCCAAACCGAGTGGCCAACACCCGGTCGTACGCCGTCGGCGTCCCACCCCGCTGCACATGCCCCAGAATCACCGGCCGCGCTTCCTTCCCCAGCCGCTCCTCCAGCTCGATCGACAGCTGCCGCGCAATCCCGGCAAACCGCTCATGCCCGTAGATGTCCTTGCCACCTTCGTCGAACGCCATCGACCCCGGCGCCGGCTTCGCCCCCTCCGCCGCCACGACGATCGCGAACCGCTTCCCCGCCTCGAACCGCGCCCCGACCCGAGCCGCCAACTCCTCGATGTCGAAGGGCCGTTCCGGTACGACGATGGCGTGCGCGCCCGCCGCCATGCCGGAGTGCAGCGCTATCCACCCGGTGTGCCGCCCCATGACCTCGACGACGAGCACCCGCTGATGGGACTCGGCGGTGGTCTTGAGCCGGTCGAGCGCCTCCGTCGCGACACCGACGGCCGTGTCGAAGCCGAAGGTGACATCCGTGACCGCGATGTCGTTGTCGATGGTCTTCGGGACACCCACGATCGGCAGCCCGGCGTCCGACATCAGCCGCGCGGCCTTGAGCGTGCCCTCACCGCCGATGGGAATGATCGCGTCGAGCCCCAGCTCCTCGACATGCCCCTTGGCCCGCTCCACACCGTCCCGCAGATGGGACGGCTGGACCCGGGAGGAGCCGAGGATCGTGCCGCCGCGGGCGAGGATGCCGCCGACGGCGTCGAGGTCGAGCTTGAGGTAGTCGCACTCCAGGAGGCCCTTCCAGCCGTCCCGGAAACCGATGACCTCGTCGCCGTGGTCGGCGACGGCACGGTGCACGACGGACCGGATGACCGCGTTCAGGCCGGGGCAGTCGCCGCCGGACGTGAGGACACCAATGCGCATAAGCCCGCTACAACCTTCTCGACAGGGGCCGGATCCGGACCACGTCGTCCGGCTCGAACCCCGCCACCCTAGCGGCAGGAGGGGGCGGGGCCGAAGCATGCGTCCGCCTGCTGGACGACCCCGCTCACCTGTGCGGAAGAGCCGTCAGACGGGCTGATGAAGGGTGCCTGGAACCGAGGTGAACTCCCTGCTCACGCGGGCTGCTGCGCGGCCGAGATGCGCTCGTTGCGCAGCGCCTCGTACCAGCGGTCGTCGGTCGGCGGCAGCGCGTTCACATCGAGGGCCAGCTTCAGCAGCAGGTCGGCGATGAGCGGGTTGCGCGCGAGCACGGGCCCGTGCATGTACGTACCGAAGACCGTGTCGTTGTACGCCCCCTCCGTACCGTCCCCGGTGCCATTGCCGTTGCCCAGCTTGACGTTGGCGAACGGGCGGGCCGTGGGTCCGAGGTGCGTGACGCCCTGGTGGTTCTCGAAGCCGGTCAGCGGGGGCAGGCCCAGGCGCGGGTCGATGTCCGCGAGGACGTCACCGACGCAGCGCGCGCCCTCGCCGCGTACCGAGACCACGTCGAGCAGGCCGAGGCCGGGCTCGCGCTGGCCGAGGTCGTTGATGAACTCGTGGCCGAGGATCTGGTAGCCGGCGCACACCGAGAAGACGATCGCGCCGTTGCCGACGGCCCGGTGCAGACCGCCGTCCCGGCGCAGCCGCTCGGCCGCGAGCCGCTGCGGCCGGTCCTCGCCGCCGCCGATCAGGTAGATGTCGCCGGAGGTCGGCAGCGGCTGGTCGCTGCGTACGTCCAGGCGGGCCACGTCGAGGCCGCGCTGCCGCGCCCGGCGCTCCACGACCAGGACGTTGCCCTGGTCGCCGTAGGTGCTGAGGAGGTCGGGGTAGACCCAGACGATGCGGAGTTGGTTGTCGCTCACAAGAGTCCCCTGAGTCAGTTGCCGACGCGGCGGCGCAGGTCCTGGAAGGCGGTGTAGTTCGCGATGACCTCGATGCGGCCCGGCGGGCTCATCGACACGGCCTGGTCGAGGCTGTCGCAGACCTGGAAGTTCTGGTTCGCGACCTCCAGACGCACCGCGAGGTCCAGCTTGCGGTCGCCGAGCACGCAGATCGGGTGGCCGGTGAGGCGGGTGTAGTCGACGTCCCAGAGCCAGGAGGTGTCGGTGCCGTCGGCGCCGCGGGCGTTGACGGAGAGGATCACCGGGGTCGGCGGCGGGTCGATCAGGCTGAACGTCTCCAGCCAGCCGGCCGGGTTCTTCGCGAGCAGCAGCCGTAGATCACGCTGCTGGAACTGGACGACGTCGTAGCGGCCGGCGACGGCCTGCACCTGGTACATGCGTTCCAGGGCGACCTGCGGCGGCACGCCGAAGACGGCGGCGACGGCCGCGGAGGAGGCGGCGTTGGCCTTGTTGGCGCGGCCGGGCAGCTGGAGGTGGATGGGCCAGGCGGAGCCGTGCGGGTCGAGGACGTGGTCGCCCGAGAGCACCCAGCTCGGCGTGGGACGGCGGAACCCGCACTCCCCGCAGAACCAGTCGTCCCCGGGCCGCTGCATCACACCGCCGCAGGACGGGCAGGACCAGGCGTCGTCCTTCCACATCTGCCCGGCGGCGACCCAGATGACGTTGGGGGAGGAGGAGGCGGCCCACACGACGAGCGGGTCGTCGGCGTTGGCGACCACGACGGCCTTGCTCCCGGCCAGCCCCTCACGCCAGTTCTCGGCGAGCATGCGGGTCTCGGCGGCGCGGTCGAGCTGGTCGCGGGAGAGGTTGAGCAGGGCGATGCACTTGGGGTCGGTGTCCCGGGCGACGCCCGCGAGGTACTTCTCGTCGACCTCGATGACGCCGTAGCGGGCCTCGGACTTGCCGGCCAGCGCCGAGGTGATCCCGGCGGGCATGTTGGCACCGAGGGCGTTGGAGACGACCGGCCCGGCGGCGCCGAGCGCCTCGGCGATCAGCCGGGTGGTGGTGGTCTTGCCGTTGGTCGCCGAGACCAGGACGACGTCCAGGTTCTGGGCGAGCCGGGCGAGGAGGTCGGGGTCGAGTTTGAGGGCCACCCGGCCGCCGATGACCGAACCGCTGCCGCGACCTGCGGCCCTGGATGCCGCCGCGACTGCCTTGCCCGCCGTCACGGCGAGCTTGGCCCGCGGCGAGAGCGGGTCCGAGTTGGCTGTCATCAGTTCTCGATCCTCCTTGTACGCGCCGCGCCTGTGCCTCCGGCCACGTGGTGTGGACCTCAGCCTATCGAGATCCCTTCGCACTCCCGAATCGCCGTACCCTTGCGGCCATGCGAAACGGCTCGATTCCGGGCACGCGGGGGCGCGTCCGCC
Source organism: Streptomyces sp. NPDC047072 (assembly GCF_040643855.1). Classification (NCBI taxonomy): domain Bacteria; kingdom Bacillati; phylum Actinomycetota; class Actinomycetes; order Kitasatosporales; family Streptomycetaceae; genus Streptomyces; species Streptomyces sp. NPDC047072. Next base: position 41,208 of record NZ_JBEYVC010000017.1, read on the forward strand.
CTCTCACCCTCTTCGGTGACCCGGCGTTGCACACCCCCTGCGCCGAGGTCACGGACTTCGGCCCCGAACTGGCGACCCTGGTGGAGGACTTGTTCGCGACGATGTACGCGGCCGAGGGGGTCGGCCTGGCGGCCAACCAGGTGGGCGTCCCGCTCCGGGTCTTCGTCTACGACTGCCCCGACGACCAGGAGACCCGCCACCTGGGCCACGTGGTCAACCCCCGCCTTCTGAACGCGGACGGCGTAGTCCTGCGCGGCCCGGAGGGCTGCCTCTCCCTACCGGGCCTGGAGGCTGGAACGGAACGCTACGACCACGCGGTGGTGGAGGGTTTCACGGCAACGGGCGAGCCGATCACTGTGCACGGCACAGGATTTTTCGCCCGGTGCCTCCAACACGAGTGCGACCACCTGGAGGGAAGGATCTACGCAGACCACCTGAAGGGCAGACGCCACCGCAAGCTGATGAGGCAAGTATCCAGATCGTCTTGGGCCAGAGATCTGCAGCTCACTCAGGGGCGCGGGGAACTGCGCGACCAGCCCCCACCGGCCGGCAGCCGGTAGCCGACCGTCAGAACCCCGGACCTCCGACCTTGTCCCCCGCCGCAGCAAGACGACCCCACAACAGGTCCGCCATACTCCGCACCAACTCCGCCCGCTCACACGGCCGTTCCCCCAACCACCAGTCACCGGCCGCATACATCATCCCGACGATCCCATGCCCCCACACCCGAGCCAGCAACTGCCCCCCGGGCCCGAGATCCAGCCGATCCTCGATGACCTGAGCCAGCTCCTCACCCATCCGCCGAAGCAACGGAGCGCTGTGCTTGCCCACATCGAACCCCTGATCCCCGACCTGACTCCCCTCGGCGGGATGCATCAGGAACCGGTACACCTGAGGCCGGGCCTCGATCGCGGCGAGGTACGTGTCGAGCGTCGCCTCCACCCGCTCCCGCCGATCCGCCGGAGCGTCCAGCGCGGCCCGCAGCGAATCCAGCAGCGCGTCCGTGTGCCGCTTGGCGAGCGCCGCGTACAGCCCACCCTTGTCCCCGAAGTGCCGGTACAGAATCGGCTTCGTAATACCCGCCTCCGCGGCGATCGCGTTCATCGAGGCCTGCGGACCGTCACGCAGCACCACCCTGTCCGCGGCCTCCAGCAACTCACGCCGACGGCGGTCGGCGGACCGCTGCTGCTCGGTCCGCTGTGTGGTGTCCATGAGCTCTCCCCACCCGTGCTGAATCGGTAACGCCTGCGCAAACTAACACCCGGCAGGCGATTGGCATCGAACAGGCTGCTGACCGGTCATCGGGAGTTGACTTTTCCTACCCGCGAGTAACAGACTTGGGTTACCGCTAGTAACATGTACGTGCGCCGCCGCTGGAGGGGACATGGCCGAGTTCACCATGGAGCTCAACGACGAACAGAAGGAGGTCCGGGACTGGCTGCACGGCTTCGCCGCCGACGTCATCCGCCCCGCGGCCGCCGAATGGGACGAGCGTGAGGAGACTCCCTGGCCGGTCATCCAGGAGGCCGCGAAGGTAGGCATCTACTCCCTCGACTTCTACGCCCAGCAGTACTTCGACCCCACCGGGCTGGGTATCCCGATGGCGATGGAGGAGCTGTTCTGGGGCGACGCGGGTATCGCCCTGTCGATCGTAGGCACCGGTCTCGCCGCTGTCGGCGTTCTCGCCAACGGTACCGAGGAACAGATCGGCACGTGGATCCCCCAGATGTACGGCGAAGCGAACGACGTCAAGGTCGCCGCGTTCTGCTCCTCCGAGCCCGACGCCGGCTCCGACGTGGCCTCCATGCGCACGCGTGCCGTGTACGACGAGGCCAAGGACGAGTGGGTGCTCAACGGCACCAAGACCTGGGCGACCAACGGCGGCATCGCCAACGTCCACGTGGTCGTGGCCGTCGTGGACGCCGAGCTCGGCTCCAAGGGCCACGCGTCCTTCATCGTGCCGCCGAACACGCCGGGCCTGTCCCAGGGCCAGAAGTTCAAGAAGCACGGCATCCGCGCCTCGCACACCGCCGAGGTCGTCCTGGAGAACGTCCGCGTCCCCGGCCACTGCCTGCTCGGCGGCAAGGAGAAGCTGGACCAGCGCCTGGCGCGGGCCCGGGAGCGGGCGAAGGCGGGCAACGGTGAGCGGGTGAAGAACGCGGCGATGGCCACGTTCGAGGCGTCCCGCCCGGCGGTCGGCGCGATGGCGGTCGGCACGGCCCGCGCCGCCTACGAGGTCGCCCTCGACTACGCCAAGACCCGTGAGCAGTTCGGGCGGCCGATCATCGACAACCAGGGGGTCGCCTTCCAGCTCGCGGACATGCGGACGTCCATCGACGCGGCCCGGCTCCTCGTCTGGCGTGCCTCCTGGATGGCCATCAACGGCAAGCAGTTCACGGCGGCCGAGGGGTCGATGTCCAAGCTGTTCGCCAGCGAGACGGCGAAGAAGGTCACCGCCCAGGCGGTCCAGATCCTGGGCGGCAACGGCTACACCAGGGAGTACCCGGTGGAGCGGATGCACCGCGACGCGGCGATCTACACGATTTTCGAGGGCACGAGCGAGATCCAGCGACTGGTGATCGCCCGCACCCTCTCCGGAATGTCCATCCGCTAACGGTGTTGGAGCGGCGTCAGCTGCTCGATGTCGTACCTCCGCCGCAGCTCCTCGATCGCCTCGTGGTCCGGCGGCCCCCCACCCCCCAGGATCTCCAGCAGTTCCTCGAAGTACCGCTCGTGATCCGGGGGCGGGCTCGCCTGGAAGAACATCTTCGCGGGGGAGTCCGTCGGGTTGGCGAAGGCGTGGGGGCAGCCGGGCGGTACGACGATCACCGTGCCCGGTGTCGCCCGTACCACCCGACCCCCCGAACTCGACTCCCAACGCTGCCAGTTGTCCGGCGTGCGCACCCGCGGCTCGAAGGCGAGCACGTCCAGTTCGCCTTCGAGGACGTAGAACAACTCCTCGCTGCGGGTGTGCACATGCGCGCCCACGTCGAAACCGGGCGGCACGATCACCTCGAACGTCGACGCCATGCGCGAGTGCGACCCGGTCACCTTGAACGTCACGTGCTGCGCCGGCGTCCGGACGACCCGGCCGTGCCCCGGCGGGACGAGGAGCCCGTCGGGAGCCGTCACCACGTCACCGGGAGCGCCTCGGGACCGCGGATCAACGCGCCCTTCCGGAACGGCACTTCCTTCGCCGGCACCGCGAGCCGCAGCCCCGGCAACCGGTCGAGCAGCGCGTCGACCAGCAGCTCGGACTCCAGCCGGGCCAGCATGCCGCCCGGGCAGTAGTGCGGGCCGAACCCGAAGGACACATGCGGGTTGGGGCTGCGCGAGAAGTCGATCGTCTCGGGGAAGGCGAAGACGTCCGGATCCCGGTTCGCGGCCAGGTACGACACGTAGACGGGGTCGCCCGCCCGGATCCGTACCCCTCGGATGCCCACGTCCTCCGTGGCGATCCGCGACAGGCCGACCGCGTTGCGGTGCGGGATGTAGCGCAGCAGTTCGTCGATGGCCTGCGGGCGGATCGACGGCTCGGAGCGCAGCCGCTCGGCCAGGTCGGGGCGGGTCAGCAGCAGGTAGAACATCTGCCCGCTGTTGTTGGTGACCGCCTCGCCGCCGATCTGGAGCAGCACCGCGAGCCCGACGGCCTCGTCCAGCGTCACCTCGCCCCGGCCCACCGCCGCGCCGAGCAGCGAGGCCACGTCCTCGCCCGCGGAGCCCTCGCGGAGCCCGATGAGATCGGCGAAGTACGCGCCCATCTCGTTCTTGGCCTTCTCGCTGACCTTCGCCCCGTGCGAGGACGACAGGATCAGCTGGGTCCAGGTGTGCATACCGTGCCGGTCGGCCGCCGGGACGCCCATCAGCTCGCAGATCACGGCGATGGGGAACGGGGTGAGGACGGCCGCCGTGAGGTCGGCGGGCGGCCCGTCCTGCACCAGCTCGTCGACCAGCTCGTCGAGCATCCGCCGCGATCTCTCCCGCACCCGCTCCACGCCCTTCGCGGTGAACGCGGCCGCCACCGAGCGGCGCAGCCGGGTGTGGTCCGGCGGGTCGAGGAAGCCGACCGCGCCGCGCTGCGGGATGAAGTGCGGGGCGAGCCGGGTGACCGGCTGGTCCATGACGGCCTCGCGGCTGAAGCGCGGGTCGTTGGCCACCAGGCGGACGTCCTCGTACCGGGTGACCAGCCAGGCCCAGCCCTCCCCGTTGGGCAGCTGGATCCGGGTCACGGGCCCCTCGCGCATCAGCTCGGTGAGCACTGGGTCGAAGTCGGTCCCGCTCAGGTCGAGGGCCGGCCAGTGCCGGATCGGGGGCAGGATCTCGGTGATCGTCTCTTCGGTCATCTCAGTCCGTCTCGTCCGACCGCCGCCAGCGGCCCAGCGACATCTCCGCGGTGATACCGGGCCCGAACCCGGCGAGCAGCCCCCGCGCCCGTTCGTGCGCCCCGCCCGCGTCGAACAGCCGCCGCAGCGCGTCCAGTACGACGGCGCTGGCGATGTTCCCGTACTCGGTGAGCGTGGCCCGGCTGAACCGGAAGGCGTCCGGGTCGACCTGGAGGAACTTGCTCAGGTCGTCGAGTATTCGGGGACCGCCGGCGTGTACGACGTAGAAGTCCAGGTCGGCCGCGTCCCAGCCGTGCAGTCCCGCGAGGTCCTGGAGCGCCGGGGCGAGCGGCTCCATGGTGGCCGGCACCCGCTTGTCCAGCTGGAAGTGGAATCCGGTGGCCCGGACGTCGTACATGATCCACTCCTCGGTCTTGGGGATCAGGTACGAGCCGTTGCGCTCCAGCGCGATCCCCTCACCGCCCCGCCCGCGCACCACGGCCGCCGCGATCCCGTCGCCGAACAGCCCGTTGGAGAGCAGGTTCCCGATGCCGAGGTCGGTGGGCTGGTAGCACAGCGAGCAGAACTCGCAGGCCACGATGAGGGCGTTGGCCTCGGGGTAGGCCGTGCAGAAGTCGTGCGCTCGGTTGATCGCCGCGCCGCCCGCCGCACAGCCCAGCTGGGCTATGGGTATCTGCCGGGTGGTGGACTCGAAGTCCATCTCGTTGATCAGCCACGCGGTGAGCGAGGGCATCATGAAGCCCGTGCACGACACGTAGATGATGACATCGATGTCACCCGTCAGGAGCTCGGCGTCGTCGAGCGCTCGCTGCACGACGGCCGGCACGCGGGCCTTCGCCTCGGCCACGTAGACCTTGTTGCGCTCCTCGAACCCGGGATGCTTCAGCGTCTCCTCGATGGGCTGCACGAGGTGCCGGGTCCGCACGCCGGTGTTCTCGATCAGCCGCAGCGCCAACGGCAGTTGAGGATGATCACCATGCCGGGAGCGCGCCAGCTCCAGCGTCTCCTCCATAGTGATCACATACTCCGGAACGGACACCGAGGGTCTGCACAGAGTGGCCATGAACCGTCCCTGCTTTCGCATCGGAAGTGGTCCAGTCCACGATCACCCGGGGGAAAGCCGACTTCTCGCCGGGTTACTCCGAACGTGCGATCACCGAAGCGCTTTTAGGGGCGCGGGGAACTGCGCGAGCAACCACGACGAACCCGCACCCGGCAACGCACGAGCAACCCCTACGACGCCCCGCCGCTACTGTGCGCGATACAGGCCACGTCAATCCGATCCGCAAGCTTCGCCAGCTCGATCGTCAACGCGGCCACCGTGTCCTCATCGAGCCCCTCCTCCCCGGCCTCGACAAGATGCAGCCACCGCCCGCCCAGACTGCGCAGCAGCTTGCTCACATCGGCCGCCGACACCTGCAACGTGCCCCGGTCGTCGACGATCAGAGGCAGAGTCACTTCACGGTTCACACCCGGGATCGTAGCCGCGCAAGCGTCACGCTCCGTGCCAAACCGTCGTGATGTTGCAGAACTCCCGGATTCCCTGCCCGGACAGCTCACGCCCGTACCCGGACCGCTTCACCCCGCCGAACGGGAACGCCGGATGCGACGCGGTCATCCCGTTGACGAACACACCGCCGGCCTCCAGATCCCGGACGAAACGGTCGACCTCGCCCTCGTCGCGCGTCCACACGTTGGAACTCAGCCCGAACGGCGAGTCGTTGGCGATCAGCACCGCCTCGTCGAGGTCGGCCGCCCGGTACACCGTCGCCACCGGCCCGAACGCCTCCTCGCGATGGATCCGCATCTCGCGCGTGACGTCCGCGATGACCGTCGGCGGGTAGTACCAGCCGTCGCCCTCCGGCCGCTCCCCACCGCACAGCACGCTCGCCCCACTGCGCCGCGCGTCGTCGACCAGCTCCTCCAGATCGGCCCGCCCCTGCTCGCTGGAGAGCGGCCCGACCTCGGTGTCCTCCTCCAGCGGGTCGCCGACCTTCAGCGCGCGCATGCCCGCGACGAACCGCTCCACGAACCGGTCGTACACGTCCGTGTGCACGATGAACCGCTTCGCGGCGATGCAGGACTGCCCGTTGTTCTGCACGCGCGCGGTCACCGCGATCTCGGCGGCCCGGTCGACGTCGGCGGACGGCATCACCACGTACGGGTCGCTGCCGCCCAGCTCCAGCACCGTCTTCTTCACCATGTCGCCGGCGGTGGAGGCGACGGCCCGCCCCGCCGGTTCACTCCCGGTGAGCGTGGCCGCCTTGACGCGCTCGTCGCGCAGGATGTCGTCGATCGCGCCGGAGCCGACGAGCAGGGTCTGGAAGCAGCCCTGGGTGTAGCCGGCCTGGTGGAAGAGGTCCTCCAGGAACAGCGCGGTCTGCGGCACGTTCGAGGCGTGCTTGAGCAGGCCCACGTTGCCCGCCATCAGCGCGGGCGCCGCGAAGCGGATCACCTGCCACAGCGGGAAGTTCCACGGCATCACCGCGAGCACCGGACCCAGCGGCCGGTAGAGCACGCGCGCGCGTGCGGCGCCGGAGTCCTTGACGTCGGACTCGGCGGGCTCTTCGTCGGCGAGCAGCTCCTGGGCGTGCTCGGCGTACCAGCGCATCGCCTTCGCGCAATTCGCGGCCTCCGCGCGGGCCTGCTTGACCGGCTTGCCCATCTCGGTGGTCATGACCCGGGCGATGTCCTGCTGTGCCTCGTCGAGCAGGTCGGCGGCGCGGTTCAGGAGCCGGGCGCGTTCGTCGAAGGACGTGGTCCGGTAGGTGCGGAACGTCGCCTCGGCGAGCTGGAGCCTGCGCTCGATCTCCTCCTCGCCCATGGCCTCGTACGTCTTGAGCGTCTCGCCGTTCGCCGGGTTCACCGTAGCGATGGGCATGACCGAACCTCCTGGGGGCGGGCTGTCCTTCGACCTTCCCGCGCGCCGCGAGCCACCGCAACGCGTGGGCTCAGGCCGAGTGCTCCACGAGGCGATCGAGAAACGCGGCCTGCGCCGTGACGATCACGGCCCGCGCCCGGTCGAGGCCGAACCACGCCACCCGGTCCAGCTCGGGGAACTCCTGGATCCGCCCGGACTTCGGCGGCCACTCCATGCTGAAGACCCCCGGCACCACCGTCGCCGGATCGAGGTCCGCCTCGATCGCCCACGCCGTGACGACCTTGCCGCCGGTCTGCCGCACCTCGCCCAGGGGTACGGCCTCCCCGTCCGGCGGCGCCAGCCCGAGCTCCTCCTGGAACTCCCGGCGGGCCGCGTCCCACGCGGACTCCGACCCGGCCTCGTACTCGCCCTTCGGGATCGTCCACGCCCCCGCGTCCCGGCGCGCGAAGAACGGGCCGCCCATATGGCCCAGCAACACCTCCGGGCCGTCCTTGGTGTGCCGGAACAACAGCAGTCCGGCGCTCGTCCTCACGGCGCCACCTCGGGGTGCGCCGCCAGCAGGGTCTCCACGGTGTCCGCCTCCTCCGGCCGCTTGTCCTCCCGGTAGCGCACCACACGCGCGAACCGCAGGGTGACTCCGGCCGGATACCGGGTCGACCGCTGGAGACCGTCGTAGGCGATCTCGACGACGAGTTCGGGCCGTACGGTCACCACGTAGCCGCCGCTGTCGACGGCCAGTTCCTGGAGCCGTTCGGTCTGCCAGGTGAGCATCGCGTCGGTCATGCCCTTGAAGGTCTTGCCGAGCATGGCGTAGCCGCCGTCCGCGGTGCGGGCGCCCAGGTGCAGGTTGGAGAGCTTGCCGGTGCGGCGGCCGTGCCCCCACTCGGCGGCCAGCACCACCAGGTCGAGCGTGTGCACGGGCTTGACCTTGAGCCAGGAGGCGCCGCGCCGGCCCGCGCTGTAGGGCGCGTCGAGGGACTTCACGACGACACCCTCGTGGCCGCGCGCGAGGGTCTCGGCGAGGAACTCCTCGGCCGCTGGGATCCCCTCAGGACCCGACACCAGCGTGCGCCGCACCCGCATCGGCTCCGGCACCAGCCGCGCCAGTTCCGCGTGCCGTTCGGCGAAGGGCAGGTCGAGGAGGTCGTGGCCGTCGACGGACAGGGCGTCGAAGAAGACGGGGGAGACCGGGACCTCCCTGGCGGCCGTCGTCACGTCCACGCGGGAGCCGACGCGGCCCGCGGTCTCCTGGAAGGAGCGGGGCCGCCCGTCCGCGTCGAAGGCGATCACCTCGCCGTCCAGGATGAACCGCTCGCCCCTCAACTCCAGTGCTGCGGCGGTCAGTTCGGGCAGCCGGTCGGTGATGTCGTCGAGGGTGCGGGTGTACAGCCGTACGACATCGCCGTCGCGGTGGATCTGGACGCGGATGCCGTCCAGCTTCTCCTCGACCGCGCAGGCGCCGAGTTTCTCGACCGCCTCGGCCACCGAGGAGGCGCTGTGGGCCAGCATCGGGAGGACCGGTTGTCCGACGGTGAGGCGGAAGCGGTCCAGGGCGGCCGGGCCCTCGGCGAGGAGGGCCTCGGCCACCGTCTGGAGCGAGCCGGCGAGCATCACGGCGCGGCGGACGTCGGCGGGCGGTGCCTCGGTCGCCCGGGCCAGCCCCTCCACCGCGACCGCGTCCAGCGCGCCCTGTCGTACCTCGCCCGTGATCAGCCCGAACAGGAACCGCTGCTCGCCCTCGGTGGCCGCACCCATCAGCTCCCCGACCAGCCGGGACCGCTCGGCCTGCGAGCCGGCTCCGGCGACTTCGCCCAGCGCGGAGAGGAGGCCGTGCACCTCGCGCACGGTCAGCGTCGGCTCGGTGGCGGGCTCGACGGGTCGGCTCAGCACCTTCCAGCCGACACCGAGCCGTCCCTGCGGAAGCCGTCCCGCCAGATACGGGATGACGATCGGCACGTCCTCCGGCTCCGCCTCCCGGAACAGCTCCGCGAGCAGCGCGATCTTCTTGGAGCGCGCCGAGGTCGCGGCGACCTCCTGGGACACCTGTGCCAGCCGGGCAAGCAACATGCCTCCAGAGTGGACCGGAGGCGGCGGGTCTACACCCCGACGGCCGCGTCGAGGTCCGCCATCAGCAGGTCCCCGTTGATGGTCGCCCCGGCCCGGTAGCCGCCCGCCGCCGCGTTGATCACCTGCTCGGCGAACCCCATCGCGTTGCCCGCCACCCACACGCCCGGCACGGTCGTCTGCCCCGTCGCGTCGACCACGGGATACGCCCCGAACGGGGTCTCGGTCAGCTCGGCCCCGATCTGCTCCAGCAGGGCATTCTGGGGGACCGCCCTCGGTGCGGTGAAGACGACCTCGCGCGCATGCGCGGTCCCGTCCTTCAGGCGTACGGCGGTCAGCCGGTCGTCCGTCACCACCAGCTCGGCGACCTCGCCGGGCACCACGTCGACGCCGGCCGCCGCGAGCCTGCGCAGATCGTCGTCCGACAGGTCGGACTCGGCGACCTCGTGCAGGAAGAACGTCACGTCCCTCGACCACTGGGACACCATCAGCGCCTGGTGCACGCTGAGCGCAGAGGTCGCCAGCACGCCGAACGCCTGGTCGCGGACCTCCCAGCCGTGGCAGTACGGGCAGTGCAGCACGTCCCTGCCGAAGCGCTCGGCGACGCCGGGGACGTCCGGCAGCTCGTCCTTGAGGCCGGTGGCGACGACGAGGCGGCGGGCGTGCCGCGTGAGGCCGCTCTCCAGGGTCACGGCGAACCCCTCCGCGACCTCGACGACCCGGTCCCGGACCAGCTCCACGCCGTACCGTGCGATCTCCTCGCGGCCGATCGCCAGGAACTCCCGCGGCGGCATGCCGTCCCGGGTGAGGAAGCCCTGCATGTGCGCGGCGGGCGCGTTGCGGGGCTCGCCCGCGTCGACGACCAGGGTGCGGCGCCGGGCCCGGCCCAGCACGAGAGCGGCGGAGAGGCCGGCCGCGCCGCCTCCGATCACGATCACTTCGTAGGTATCGGTCATGCCGCCACCGTCGCTCCGGAGCCGCGGGATTGACAAACGAAGTTGCCGAACCTGCAATACGGGGATGAGCACCGAAGACGTTCTCGCCGATGTCGGTCCCCGGCTGCGCCGGCTCCGCAAGGAGCGGGAGGTGACCCTGGCGGCGCTGTCCGAGACGACCGGGATCTCCGTCAGCACGCTGTCCCGCCTGGAGTCCGGCCTGCGCAGGCCCAGCCTGGAGCTGCTGCTGCCGATCGCGCAGGCCCACCAGGTGCCGCTGGATGAACTGGTCGGCACGCCCCCGGTGGGCGACCCCCGGGTACGGGCCAAGCCGCTGGAGCGCCACGGCCGCACCTACTGGCCGCTCACCCGCCAGCCCGGCGGCCTCCAGGCCTTCAAGGTCCTGGTCCCCCAGCGCGACGAGGAGCCCGAGACCCGTACCCACGAGGGCTACGAGTGGCTGTACGTACTGTCCGGCAAACTGCGGGTCGTCCTCGGCGAGCACGACGTGGTGATGACGGCCGGGGAGGCGGCGGAGTTCGACACCCGCGTCCCGCACTGGTTCGGTTCCACGGGCGAGGGCCCGGCGGAGTTCCTGAGCCTGTTCGGGCCCCAGGGGGAGCGGATGCACGTACGGGCGAAGCCGCGCAAGGGGTGACGCGGGGTCAGCGGTCGGAGCCGAACTTCAGGTGGGTGAAGGTGTGCCCCTGGATCACCGGACCGTTCTGCGTGCCACCGGAGATGGTGTTGTACACGATGCTCTCTTGGCGGACGGCGGGGCTCAACTCCTCGATGAGGCGCCGGAGTTCCTCGGCCAGAGCAGGGTCCTGCGTCAGCAGGCGGCGCAGGCTGAGCCGGATCGACGCGGTGACGTCGGCGGTGAGATCCTCCTCGTCGGCGGTTCCGGCCGCCGCGACCAGGGCGTCGCGGGACTGCTCCAGTTCACCCGCCACGGCGTCCTCTCCGCTGCCGCGCGCGAGCAGCCGTACCACCCGCTGCTTGGCCTGCTCCCAGGCGTCGGTGACCATGAGCCCGACCACCGTCGTCGCCCCGGTCCCGATCAGTGTCACCAGTTCGGCTTCCACCAGGCTCCCTCGTCTCTTCGGGCCGTCCACCATATGCCGTGCGTGGATAGTAAGTTGAGGCCCCTTGCACAAGACGGTCGAACAGAGGACGGCGACGTGGACGAGGGTAGGGCCGGGGCGACGACCACGCACAATTCCGTCTCGGGGAATGCGGTGGTCAACGGCCCGGTCGTGATGGCGAGTCGTGTCGAGTCGCTGACCCTGGTGTCCCCACTGCGTGTGACGCCACGTCAAGTTCCGCCGGCCATAGGGAACTTCGTCAACCGGATCACGGAACTCGAACGCCTGCGCTCGATCGCGGACGCGCTGCGCGCATCCCATGCGCCGGGCATCGTCGTCCTGTCCGGGCTCGGTGGAGTGGGCAAGACCCAGCTGGTGGCGGAGTGGGTGGCCAGGGCACTCGCACCTTCCTATCCCGGAGGCCACCTCTACGTGGACCTGGAGGAGGGCAGACGGGACGGCGCGGGCGACGTGAGCGCCGCGATCGCAGGCTTCCTCCGGGCTCTGGGCGTGCACCGCGACTACCTGCCCGACGAACTGGGCGAGCGCGCCGCGCTGTTCCGCAGCCTCACCGCGGACCACCCCACCCTCGTCGTGGTCGACAACGCCCGGCAGGCGGCCGAGGTCCGTCCGCTGGTCCCGTCCCAGGGCCTGCTCGTGGCCATCAGCCGCACCGGACTGCCCGCTCTGGCCATGGACGGCGCGGTGGCCATCGCCCTCGATCCGCTCGACGAACGGGCGGGGGTGGAGCTCGTCCGCCGCTGGCGCACCGCGGACGCGGACCACGCGGCCCAGGCGCTGGTCCGGCTCTGCAACGGCATGCCCCTGGCGCTCCGTACCGTCGGAGAATGGCTGCTGAACCGCCCGCAGTTGAGCCTGACGGACGCGGTGAGCGTGCTCGGCGCCGATGGCCCGCCGCCGTCCGAAGGAGGCACATCGATGACGACGGTTCTCGACCTCGCCTACTCGGGATTGTCCGAACGCGCCGGGCGGCTGTACCGGTTCGTCGGATGCCTGCCCGGTACGACGTTCACCGGCGGTCTCGCGCGGGCGGCCGGCGTGCCGGCGGTCGAGGACGCGGTGGGTGAACTCCTCACGGCCCACCTGCTGTCCGTCGCCCCCTCCTCCGACCGGCCACGCCGTCTCCGTCCGCACGACGTCGTCAGGGAGCACACCCGGCAGGTGGCGAGAAGGCTCCCCGAGGCGGAGCGGCGGGCCGTCCTGCGCGCCGTGGCCGACTTCTACACGGCGGCCGCGGCGCACGCGGACGTTCTCGTGCTCGGCGCCGGGCGCTTCCGGCTGCAGGACCCACCGACCCCGGCCCAGGAGGAACTCTCCCCGACCGAGCCGCTGTTCACCCAGAGCGCGGAAGCGCTGGAGTGGCTCGACGCGGAGCGGGCCAACCTGCTGTCGCTGCTGCGGGTCGCCGCGGACGAGCGGTGGGACGACACCGTGTGGCAGCTGTGCGAATCGCTGTGGGCGCTGTTCGACGGGCGCAGGCACCATCGGGACTCCATCGAGGCGCACACCCTGGGCATCGAGGCGGCGCGGAGATGCGGTCGCGAGGACGCCGAGGTGCGGATGCGCAACCAACTGGCCCGCGCCTACTACGGGTTGGGCGCCCACGACCAGGCCAGTGAGACGCTGGCGCAGGCCGAGCCACTGCTCGACCGGGTCGCCGACGCGCGGCTGAGCGGCATGATCCGGGAGACACAGGGACTGATCGCCCTGGCCTCGGGAGCCCACGAGGATGCCCACCGGCTGTTCGTCCAGGCCCTCGATGCCAACGTGCGGCTCCAGGACACCCATGGCGTCGTGGTGCAGTCGTACAACATCGGGCAGGCGCTGGTCGCCGCCGGGCGTCCGACGGAGGCCCTCGACGTGCTGGACGAGGCCAGGGCCACCGCCGTCGACTCGTGCGACCACGGGATGCTGCCTCGCATCGACCTCGTCCGGGCCCGGGCACTCCAGGGGCTGAACAGGTTGGAGGCCGCGAGCGAGGCGGCCGTCCGCGCGGCCGAGCAGGCGGACGAGCGCAAGCAGTACGGCAGGCTCGACCAGGCGCTGGGCGTGCTGTCCGAGCTGGCCGCGAGCACCAGTGACACGGCACTGCGCGAGGCCTGCGAAAGGAAGCTTCGCGCACTGCACAGGAGCGTCGGAGTGACGCCCGAGGACGGCTGAGCCCCTCGGCCGACCGGAGAACCCGACCGACCCGCCTTCCGCCCCGTCCCCGCTCCCATGTCCCGGAGAGACCGTTGTCCCTGTTGCGCCGCCGGTCACTGCCTCGCGCCCGGTCCCGCTGGGACACCTGGCCGCCGCCCAAAGCGGAGGTTCTGGGCGTCGTCCGCACCCTCACCTCCGCGACCCGCGTCCTGGACGTCATGGAGTTGCTGCGCCGCGAGGACGGCATAGAGAAGTACCTCACCGTCAATCCCGGATCGGTCTTCGCCGCCGGTCTGCACGAGTACCTGGTCCGCGTGGTGGGGGCACAGCACCTGCTGACCTGGGAGGAGGCCACCCGGCGCCCCTTCCAGCTGGCCGTCGCCTGCGCCGTGCACCCGTCGATGGGCCGTCTGGACGCGCCCTTGATGGTGATGCCGCACGGCGCGGGGTACAACCGCCTGGTCAGCCAGTCGACCGGGGACGCCGTGTCGCCGGCGGGCCTCTCCCGAAGGGAGCTGGTGCACCGGGGCAAGGTGATCCCCGCGGTCATCGGTCTGTCCCACCCCGACCAGCTGCCCAGGCTGGGCAGATCCTGCCCCGAGGCCGTCCCTCGGGCGCAGACCATCGGCGACTGGTGTTACCAGCGGCTCCGGGACAGCGAGTGCCGGCGGGACCAGTACCGCGCCGTGCTCGGAGTCGCCGACGGACGGCGTCTCGTCGTGATCCACTCCACCTGGAGCGAGCACTCGCTGCTCGGTCGCCATCCCCGGCTGCCGCTGGACCTCATGACCGCGCTGCCGGCCGACGAGTTCGCTGTGGCCGCGGTGTTCCACCCCAATGTGTGGGCCAGGCACTCCTGGGCCGCCGTACTGGAGCGGCTGCGGGAGCCCATGGACGCGGGACTGATGGTGATCCCTCCGCAGGAGGGGTGGCGGGCGGCCGTCGTGGCCAGCGACTGGGTCATCGGCGACCACGGGAGCACGACCTTCTACTCCGCGGCCGCCGACCGTCTCACGCTGCTCGCCACGACCGGTATCGAGGAACTCGACCCCGACTCGCCCGCCGCCGCGTTCGGACGGACCGCGCCCGGACTCGACCCCGAGGGCGATCTGTACGAGCAGCTGCTCCGGGCCGAAAGGGACCACGCCCCGCACGCGCTGCGGCCCGTCGTCGACAGCCAGCTGGCGGACGTGGAGAAGTCCGGGGAACTCACCCAGCAGCGTATGTACGAGTTCCTGGAGCACCACGGGGTCACTCCGCCCCGCCGGCCGCCCCCGCCGATGCCGGTTCCGGACCCGGAGCCGGAGCGCACCCGGCCACCGACGGCGTACGAGGTGACCGGAACCGTCGCGGACGACGGAGCCGTCGAGGTGCGCCGTTGGCCGATGGTGGCGGGTCACCATGAGGAGGACCGTGGGTTCTACGCGGTCGCCGCCGAGTCACCGCACGCGCTGTGGTACCACGCCGCTGACGTCGTTGCGCGGACCGTCCCCGTGGCGGTACCGAGCCCGTCCGAGTGGTGCCTGCGCGAGGTACCTAAACGGCCCGGCGCCGCCGTACTGGTCGCGCGCATCGACGCGGCGTCCGCTGTCGTATGGCTGCGGGGCGCCCTGTTCGAGGCCCGTACCGTCCGCCCCTGGGGAGAGCGGCAGCCGGAACTCGACCCCCTGCTGCTGGGAGCGGCCGTCAACCTGTGGCTGACGCACGGCAGGAGTGGCGCGGAACTCGCGCGCGGCTTGGTGGTACGCACAGGGCGGCGCAGTATCCGGATCGAGTTCACGAGACCCGCCGACGACCGGCACGGCGCGGAGGCCCACACCCAAGTCTGAGCCGGGTGTCGGCGGGTCGGCGTAGCGTCGCGGCATGCGAGAAGGCACACATGTGGGCAACCGGCTGGGCGGAACCGTCGACGGGCCCGCGGTCCAGGCGGGAATCGTGCACGGCGACGTGTCGATTACCGCTCCGGCCCGGATGGCGCAGGTGGTCCGTGAGTTTCGGTCGTTGCGTCTCACGGCGTACGTGTACCGCTTCCTGGTCTCGGTGATCGGCTGTGCGGCTGTCGCCGGGGTGTCGAACGGCGCCACCCCGCTGACGGCTCTGGCCGGGTGGTGCGACGCCCTCTCCCTCCCCGCGGGCTGGACGGGTGCGGCCGCGGCTTGGACGGCGGGACGGGGCGAAGGCCTGGGGGTGGCCGCGACCGCGATGGTCACTGTCGGGCTGTTCACCATGCCCGCACCGCGGCGTCCGGGAGGGGATCTCGGAGAGATCCTGCACTGGCGCGGACCGTCGACGACGGTACTGGGACTGGCCCTGGCCGCGCAGTGCGGCTTCCTGACGCAGCTCGCGGTCCAGACTCTCCTGTGGGCCGCGGTCGTCCTGTGGTTCTTCGGCCGGTACGGGGCTCCGGGGTTCAGCCGGACGGACCAGGTCAAGGTCGCCGCTATGGGGATTCTGCTGGCGACGGCGTTCGCGCCGATCGCCCTGCTCGTATGGGGCTACGGGAGGGATACGGCGGAAGGCGTGACGCGGGCGACTGTTCCACGGCGGACTGTTCCCTGATGGCAAGCGACCGCTTAGTATGCGAGAGACCCCGGTCGGACTCCGACCCGACAAAGCAGTCCGTGGAGGCCCCCTTATGCAGGCATGGCAAGTGCACGAGAACGGTGAGCCGGGCGAGGTGATGCGTCTGGCGGAGGTGGCGCGGCCCGTGCCCGGCGACGGCCAGATCCTGCTGAAGGTGCGTGCCGCCAACATCAACTTCCCGGACGTGCTGATGTGCCGGGGCCACTACCAGGTGCGCCCGCCGCTGCCGTTCACACCGGGCGTGGAGGTGTGCGGCGAGACCGAGGACGGACGGCGCGTGATCGCCAACCCCGCGCTGCCGCACGGCGGTTTCGCGGAGTACGCCGTCGCGGACGCCGCCGCCCTGCTGTCCGCGCCGGACTCGCTGGACGACGCCGAGGCCGCCGCCCTGCACATCGGCTACCAGACGGGCTGGTTCGGACTGCACCGCCGGGCCCGACTGGAGGCCGGGGAGACCCTGCTCGTCCACGCTGCCGCGGGAGGGGTCGGCAGCGCGGCCGTGCAGCTCGGCAAGGCCGCCGGCGCCACCGTCATCGGTGTCGTCGGCGGCGCCGAAAAAGCCGCCGTGGCCCGCGAGTTGGGCTGTGACGTGGTGGTCGACCGGCGGAGCGAGGACGTCGTCGCCGCCGTGAAGGAGGCCACCGGAGGCCGGGGCGCGGACGTGGTCTACGACCCCGTGGGCGGCGAGGCCTACACGCAGTCGACCAAGGTCGTCGCCTTCGAGGGGCGGATCGTGGTCGTCGGCTTCGCCAGCGGAACCATTCCGAGCCCCGGCCTCAACCACGCGTTGGTGAAGAACTACGCGATCCTCGGCCTGCACTGGGGCCTCTACAACACCAAGAACCCGAAGCTGGTCCAGCACTGCCACGAGCAGCTCACCGACCTGGCCGCCCGGGGCGCCATCAAGCCGCTGGTGAGCGAGCGGGTGCCGCTGGCCGGTGCCGCGGACGCGGTGCAGCGCCTTGGCGACGGGGTCACCACCGGCCGGATCGCCGTCGTACCCATGGGGGCTCAGGCATGACCGACGCAGTCGAACTCAAGCGCCGCACAGCCGAGTTGCTGGCCGCCCACCCGCTGGCCACCACCGACCGGCTCGACTTCCTCAAGGCCCGCTTCGACGCGGGGCTCGCCTGGGTGCACTACCCGGAGGGCCTCGGCGGACTGAACGCGCCCCGCTCCCTCCAGGCCGTCGTGGACGCCGAGTTGGAGGCGGCGGGCGCCCCCGACAACGACGCCAAGCGCAACGGCATCGGGCTCGGCATGGCCGCCCCGACGATCCTCAAGTACGGCACCGATGAGCAGAAGCAGCGCTATCTGCGGCCGCTCTGGATCGGCGAGGAGGTGTGGTGCCAGCTCTTCAGCGAGCCCGGCGCCGGATCCGACCTCGCCGCGCTCGGCACCCGCGCCGTCCGGCAGGACGACGGGGACTGGGTGGTCAACGGGCAGAAGGTGTGGACGTCCGGCGCCCACAACTCCCGCTGGGCCATCCTCATCGCCCGCACCGACCCGGACGTGCCCAAGCACGCGGGCATCACCTACTTCCTGTGCGACATGACCGACCCCGGCGTCGACGTCCGCCCGCTGCGGCAGATCACCGGCGAGGCCGAGTTCAACGAGGTCTTCCTCACCGACGTCCGCATCCCCGACTCCCGCCGCCTCGGCGAGATCGGCGACGGCTGGCGGGTCGCCCAGACCACGCTCAACAACGAGCGCGTCGCCATCGGCGGCATGCGGCTGCCCCGCGAGGGCGGCATGATCGGCCCGGTCGCGAAGACCTGGCGCGAGCGCCCCGAACTGCGCGACCACGACCTGCACCAGCGGCTGCTGAAGCTGTGGGTCGAGTCCGAGGTCGCCCGCCTCACCGCCGAACGCCTGCGCCAGCAGCTCGTCGCGGGCCAGCCCGGCCCCGAGGGCGCCGGCATGAAGCTCGCCTTCGCCCGCCTCAACCAGGAGATCAGCGGCCTGGAGGTCGAACTCCGGGGCGAGGAGGGCCTGTTGTACGACGACTGGACCATGCGCCGCCCGGAGCTGGTGGACTTCGTCGGCCGCGACGCCGGCTACCGCTATCTGCGCGCCAAGGGCAACAGCATCGAGGGCGGGACCAGCGAGGTCCTGCTGAACATCGTCGCCGAGCGAGTCCTGGGCCTGCCCTCGGAACCGCGCACCGACAAGGACGTCGCCTGGAAGGACCTCGCTCGATGACCGACCTGCTGTACTCCGAGGAGGAAGAGGCCCTCCGGTCCGCCGTACGGGACCTGCTCGCCGACCACTGCGACGCACCGGGTGTCATCGCCCGCACCGAGTCGGACGCCCCGCACGACCTCGCGGCCTGGAAGGCGCTCGCCGACGGCATGGGCCTCGCCGGACTCCTGGTCCCGGAGGACAAGGGCGGCCAGGGCGCCACGCACCGCGAAGTCGCCGTGGTTCTCGAGGAGTTGGGCCGCGCGGTCGCCCCGGTGCCCTACCTCACCAGTGCGGTCGTCGCCACCGAGGCGCTGCTCGCCTGCGAGACCGACGGCGGGCTGCTCGCCGAGCTGGCGTCCGGCCGGCGCATCGGCGCCCTCGCCGTCGCCCTCAACGTCGCTTCCGGCGCCGCCTACAAGGTCGTACGCCATGAAGACGGGGCGCTGCACGGTGAGTTGACCGGCATCGCGGACGCGGGCGCCGCCGACGTGCTGCTCGTGCCCGCCGACGACGGCGGGCTGTACGCGGTGGACGCCTCAGCCGTGACCGTCGCCCCGCAGCCGTCCCTCGACCTGACCCGGCCGCTCGCGACCGTCACGCTCGACGGAGCCCCGGGACGTCTGCTGGGCGACGCCGAGCCCGCCGTACGCCGGGCCCTGCGGGCCGGGGCCGGACTGCTGGTCTCCGAGCAACTCGGGGTCGCCGACTGGACGTTGACCGAGACCGTGCGCTACCTCAAGGAGCGCAAGCAGTTCAACCGGCCCGTCGGCGGGTTCCAGGCGCTCAAGCACCGGCTCGCCCAGCTGTGGCTGGAGGTCGTCAACCTCCGGGCCGCCGCGCGCAACGCCGCCGACGCGCTCGCCCACGACGCCGATGCCGACATCGCGGTCGCCGTCGCCCAGGCCTACGCGGGGCCCGTCGCCGTCCACGCGGCCGAGGAGGCCCTCCAGTTGCACGCCGGTATCGGCATGACGTGGGAGCACCCGATCCACCTCTACCTCAAGCGCGCCAAGGCCGACTCGATCGCCTACGGCACGGCGGGCACCCACCGCGCCCGACTGGCCGAACTGGTCGACCTCCAGGCGCCCTGAGCGCCACCGTCTGAAGTCCGGTGAAGCCCGCCCCACCAGGGGCGGGCTTTTCCGTGCGCCCGCGCCGACGGAGTGAACAAGCGACGGCAGTCCGGCCAACTCCTGGCATGTACAGGTTCATCCAGGGCCAACTCGCCCCATACTCCCTGTGGTTCCGACCCGCCCCACAGGGAGGCAGCACATGGCCCACATCACCCGTCGCAGAGCCCTCACCACCGCCGGTGCCGCGCTCGCCGCGGTGCTCGCCCCGCCCGCCGGCAGCGCGTGGGCCGACAGCGGCAAGCACCGGCCCAAGCCGCTCTGGCGCGCCCACGCCCACAACGACTACGAGCATCCGCGCCCCCTCTTCGACGCCCTCGACCACCGCTTCGGCAGCGTCGAGGCCGACATCTTCCTCGTCGGCGACCAGCTCCTCATCGGGCACACCGTGGACGACCTCGACCCGACCCGCACCCTGGAGTCCCTCTACCTCGACCCGCTGTCGAGGATCGTCAAGGCCAACCACGGTTCGGTGTACCGGGGTTGGCGGCAGCCGCTCCAGCTGCTCATCGACATCAAGACCGAGGGATCCTCGACCTATCTGGAGCTCGACCGTCATCTCCGGCGCTACAAGCACCTGTTCACGACCTACGCCCACGGCCGGGTCTTCCCCGGTGCCGTCACCAACGTGATCTCCGGCGACCGCGCTGCCCGTGTCCCCATGGAAGCCCAGACGGTCCGACGGGCCTTCTACGACGGCCGGTTGACCGACCTCGGCACCTCCGCGCCCGCCTCCTTCGTCCCGCTGATCAGCGACAACTGGACGCTCAACTTCACCTGGCTCGGCGAGGGCGCCTTCCCCGACGCCGAGCGGCAGAAGCTGCGGGGCATCATCCAGCAGGCCCACGCGCGCGGCCAGAAGGTGCGCTTCTGGGCCACTCCGGACCTCGCCGGTCCCGCCCGGGACGCGCTGTGGACCGAGCTGCTCGCCGCCGACGTCGACTACTTCAACACCGACGACCTGGCGGGCCTGGAGGCCTTCCTGGACGCCCACAAGGCCGGTTAGGACACCACTCGTTCGGAGTACGGGTCAGCCGCACGGACGAACCCTCCGCTACGCCACACTTGCGGCCGAACGCCGTGAATCGGGCGTGCTGGTGTGGCGGAGGAGGCCGACCTTGGCGATTTCCATCTCTGTGGTGATGTTGCTGCTGATCCTGGCGGTGATCTTCCTGCGCAGCGGCGGCCTCAAGGCCTCCCACGCGCTGGTGTGCGCGCTGCTCGGCTTCTTCCTCGCCGGCACGAGCATCGCGCCCACCATCCACAGCGGCATCACGGCGACGGCGGACATCGTCAGCAGCCTGCGCCCCTGAGGTCATCCGGTGGAGAAGACCCCGATGCCGTTCGGCACCGGGCGTTCGGCGCCCCCGCTCGGGTGGTTGAGGACCGAGACGGCGGCCGTCCCCGGCTCCCGGGCGACCATCGTCGTGGACCCGCCGCCGTCCAGACTGAAGGCGTCGACCGAGCCCAACGACCGCATGGCGCTCGCCACTTCGGCGATCGTGAGCCCACTCCGGTAGTCGGGAGCGCCGTCCAGCGCCAGCAGATACAACCGCCGTCCGCCGTTCGCGATGCCCACGGCCGTGCGCACGGCGGAGGTGGTGTCGTCGAGGCCGGGCAGCGGCTGCCGGCGTTCCAGGACCGGGTAGCCGCCCAGCGCGAAGCGGTACGGGACCCAGGAGGACGCGGAGACCAGCCGGTGCCGTACCGACACCGCCGCGCCCACGTACAGCTTGCGCAACTGCTGGGCACCGGCCTCCCGGCCAACCAGCACAGTGGTCCCGGGCGTGATGGCCCCGCCGCCCGGGGCGTCCGCCGTGGCGACCACCCGTCCCGCCCGGACGGTCACCTCGTAGGTGTCGGTGCTGCACGGCGCGCCCCGATCGGTGTCCGTCCCGCAGGTCGCCCGCACCCGGGACACGCTGCCCCAGGCCGGGGTGAACGCCCCGATGGAACCGACCGGCAGCGCGTACTGGTTGAGCCCGCCGAGCGCGGTCCGGCCGTCGGGCGTGTTCACCCAGCCGTCGAGCGCCAGCTCGCCCAGCCGGGCCCGCCGGTCGCTGCCCACGCCGAAGACGTCCTCGGTGCTCGTGCCGGGCGGCAGCGCGGGCCCGAACCGCTGGCCGTCCGGAACCGCCGCCTTGAGCACCCGGCCCTGTGCGATCGCGGGGCCCACGGTTGAGCCGGTCGCCTCGACGCCGGGGTGCTGGGTCTCGGAGATGTTGAAGAAGTCGCCGTTGACGCCCGCGAGGGCACCCTGCGCGGTGGCCAGCTGCGACACCGCGGCCCGCGAGGCCACCGCCCCCGGATACAGCAGGCCCACTCGGACCCGCGGGTTCCTCAGGTCCACGCCGATCACATGGGCGTGGGCGGTGCCCTTGGCGGCCTGGATGTCGAACTGCCGGTACTGCACCCCGGCCGCGAGCCGGGTCCACTCCGACGCGGCGCCGGCCGGGGCCGCCCCCACCAGGGCGCCACCGGCCAGCGTGCCGAGCGCGGCGAGCAGTGTCAGTACCGATCTGCCCGCACGGAAACGTCTTTGACGGTGCGTCACATCGCCCCCTGATGTCTCGTCAACTGTCCCAGGACTCGGGGGAAGTGCACCAGACGGCGATGGCCGGCGCGGTATCTAGGCGCCGATCACACGCGAACGGATGAGGAAACGCACCCCCTCGGGTGCCTCCAGGGAGAAGCCGCTGCCCCGGCCCTCGACGACGTCCACGATCAGCCGGGTGTGGCTCCACACGTCGAACTGGCTGCGGGACATCCAGAACGCGACGCGCTCCGGCACCCCCGGCACGTCCAGTTCGGCGAGCAGCACGTCCGAGCCGCCGGTGCGGAACTCGCCGTCCGGGTAGCACATGGGCGCGCTGCCGTCGCAGCAGCCGCCGGACTGGTGGAACATCAACGGCCCGTGCGCCGCCCGCAGCCGCCCCAGCAACTCCGCCGCCGCAGCCGTGACCTCGACACGCGGCACCTCTTCGTACACCGCACGTACGGATTCCTCGTCCATGGTCGTCGAGTGCAGCACGGCGGAGGTTGCGAGCACGTTGCACCGACCTGGGCCGGTCGACCTAAGGCAGCCGGTCAGGCACATCACACCACGGACCGTCCGGCACCAGGGCGCTGAGCAGGGCCGGCGACTGCGGCGGCTCGACCGGGTCCGACAGCGAGCCCAGCTCCGACCACGCCACCCACGCGTGCGTGTCCAGACTGACCTGTTCGTCGGGGAGCAGGCCGGTCCGTTCGAGCGGGGGCTGTTCGTCGGCGAACCGCGCGACGAAGAAATGCTCCGTCCCGACGTACCGCCTGCCGCTCCACCGGACCTCCCGCTCGACCGGCACGGACCGATCGAGCACCGCAGCCGGGTCGAGTCCGGTCTCCTCGGCCAGCTCGCGTCGCGCTGCCATCAGAGGCGTCTCGCCCGGCTCGATGCCGCCGCCGGGTGGCTCCCAGAGACATGTCCCGTCGAACGGGTCACGCCGGCGCAGAAGAAGCACGCGATGGGCGGCGTCCAGACAGATGACCCGGGCTGCGAGCCGGTGCGTTGTCTCCACCACCGTGACGCTATGCGGCCATCGAAAGGCCGATCAAGACCTGCGCCGCATGGAGCGACACCTCGGACACGACCTAGCCGGCGTACGGCGTGAAGTGGGCCGGTGTGTGGTCGATCGGCAGGTCCGGGCGCCAGGCCGTGAGCCCCTGGGCGCTGCACACGAACAGGCCCTCGGGGAGTCGGTCCAGGGCGAACCAGCGCCAGTCGCCGACGCGTTCGCCCGGCTGGTCGCCGGGCTCGCCCCGCCAGGCCGTGACCTGCGTGGCGACGGTCATCCGGACCACGCCGTCGACGTCGTCGAGGAGCGTCCCCAGCAGCCGGACGTCCTCCGGGCGCGCCTCGATCCCGGTCTCCTCGCGCAGCTCCCGCACGACCGTCCCCTCCAGAGACTCCCCGGGCTCGACCGTGCCGCCGGGCAGCTCCCAGGTGCCACGCCGGTGGCGGCCCAGGAGCAGTCCGCGCGGCCCGTGGAGGATCGCGCCGACGCCGAGCGCCGCGTGCGGCTCGGGGCCGCGGTTCGTGCGCGGGCGCGAGGAGACGCGGACCGGGCGGGTCACCAGGAAGGCGCGGTGGGAGGTCTGACCGCCCTCCTCGGGCGCGTCGAGGACGTCGATCCGCTCGACCCGCAGGCCCTGTTCTGCGAGCAGGGCTGTCCAGAGTTCCGGGGCGAGCACCCACATCGCCGCACCCCGGGGTTCGACGACCGAAGAGGGGCCGTTCCCGAGGGCGTCGGTGTGCGGCACGGTGAAGTGCAGCCTGCCGCCGGGGCGCAGGGCCTCGGCCAGGGCGGGCAGCAGGAGGCGCGGGTCGAGGCGGGACACCACGTCGACGGAGTGGACGAGGTCGTACGGCTCCGCCGTGCGCAGATGCTCGACGGCGTCGGCCGTGTCGACCGCGTCCACCCGGGTGTCGTACACCCGCGCAAGGTGTTCCGCGTGCCGGGCCGAGCCGTGCCCGAGGGCGAGCACCCGGCGCCCCCGCAGGTCGCCGAGCGGCTCGGGTTCCCGGTCCGGATCGAGGGGTCGCGCGGTCAACGGGCCTCCCAGGTGCGGTGATCGACGGTCTCGCACCTTACGCGAGAGCGCTCGCGCCGCTCGGGCCCGGCGCTCGGCACCGAGGCCCGCCCCTTCTTTTGCGCTCACCCTTCTTGACGTGTGCTTGACATCGTCGGTTCTATGGGAGCGCTCCCATAAACCCCGTCCGGTCGCCCGGATTCCCGGGCGCACACCCCCTGGAGCCGCAGTGAGAAGCAGTCCCTTAGGCACCATGGTCGCCAGGCTGGCGGCCCTTCTGACCCTGCTGGTCGTCGGCGTCCTCGCCCCGGCCACCGCCCACGCCGCCGAGGAACCCGGCGCCCAGGCCGTCGGCCTGCACATCAGCAACGGCCGCTTGCTGGAAGGCAACGGCAACGATTTCGTGATGCGCGGCGTCAACCACGCCCACACCTGGTACCCGAACGAACTGGGGTCCCTGGCCGACATCAAGGCCCAGGGCGCCAACACCGTCCGGGTGGTCCTCGCCGACGGCCACCGCTGGACCGCCAACAGCGCCTCGGACGTGGCCAACGTCATCGCCCAGTGCAAGGCCAACAAGCTGATCTGCGTCCTGGAGGTGCACGACACCACCGGCTACGGCGAGGACACCGCCGCCGGCACCCTCGACCAGGCCGCCGACTACTGGATCGGCCTCAAGGACGTGCTGGCCGGCCAGGAGAACTACATCGTCATCAACATCGGCAACGAGCCCTGGGGCAACACCAGTCCGGAGGGCTGGACCGCCCCCACCATCGCCGCGATCCAGAAGCTGCGGGCCGCCGGTTTCCAGCACACCATCATGGTGGACGCGCCCAACTGGGGCCAGGACTGGCAGCAAGTCATGCGCACCAACGCCCAGTCCGTCTACAACGCCGACACCACCGGCAACCTCATCTTCTCGATCCACATGTACAGCGTCTTCGACACCGCGGCCGAGATCACCGACTACCTCAACGCCTTCGTCAGCGCCAAACTCCCCATTCTCATCGGTGAGTTCGGCGGCCCCGCCGACCAGTGGGGCGACCCCGACGAGGACACCATGATGGCCACCGCCCAGCAGCTCAACCTGGGCTATCTGGCCTGGTCCTGGAGCGGCAACACCGACCCGATCCTCGACCTGGTGCTCAACTTCGACCCGGCACAGATGACTTCATGGGGCCAGCGCGTCTTCCACGGCGCCAACGGCATCGCGCAGACGGCGAAGGAGGCCACGGTCTTCGGCGGGGCCACCCCCGACAGCCAGGCCCCGACCGCCCCGGGCACCCCGACCGCCTCCGCGGTGACGGCCACTTCGGCGAACCTGTCGTGGACCGCCTCCACTGACAACGTTGGCGTGGCCGGATACGACGTCGTCCGCGTCAGTGGCGGCACCGAGACCACGGTCGCGGCCTCGACGACGAACTCGGTGACCGTCTCGGGGCTGACGGCCAACACCGCCTACTCCTTTGCCGTTTACGCGCGTGACGCCGCCGGGAACCGGTCGACCCGGTCCGCGGCGGTGAGCGTCACCACCCCCGCCGCGCCCGCCGGAAGCTGCTCCGTCGGCTACAAGGTGGTCGGCGAGTGGCCGGGCGGCTTCCAGGGCGAGATCGCCCTCCGTAACACCGGGACGGCGGCCGTCAGCGGTTGGAAACTCGGCTTCACCTTCGCCGACGGGCAGACCGTCACCAACATGTGGGGCGGCACCGCCACCCAGAGCGGGGGAGCGGTGAGCGTCACCCCGGCCTCGTACACCAACACCATCCCCGCGGGCGGTTCGGTCACCGTCGGCTTCATCGGCAGCAAGGGCACGACGAACACCGCGCCCACCGCCTTCACCCTCAACGGAGGTGCCTGCGCCACCGGTTGAGCCATCAAGGCACTTGCCCCTGGCCATCGGGACACCTGCCCCCGTTCATCGGGACACCTGCCCCCGGTCATCAGGTCAACTGTCCCGGACTCTTGACTCGGATCGCGTCGACTCGCATTCTCGACGCAGATATTGCGCCGGTCATGACAATCCCAAGGGCAGCCCAAGAGCCCTCGGTCGACGGCGCACCCCCGCCGACCGAGGGACGTGGCCATGACCGGACGCACCGGCCGCAGACGCAAGAACCTGACCGTGGTCTCCCTGCTCTTCCTGGTGCTGGCCACCATCCTCGGCCCGACCCCGAGTTCGGCGGCCACCGACTGGTGGACGCCCACCGCCCGGCCCACCCCCGACTCCCAGGTCAACGTCACCGGAGAGCCGTTCACCGGCACCAACTCGGCAGGCGAGGTACGGGGGTTCGTCGACGCCCACAACCACCTCTTCTCCAACGAGGCCTTCGGCGGCCGGCTGATCTGCGGCAAGGTCTTCTCCGAGGCCGGGGTCGCCGACGCCCTCAAGGACTGTCCCGAGCACTACCCGGACGGCACCCTCGCGCTCTTCGACTACATCACCCACGGCGGCGACGGCAAGCACGACCCGGTCGGCTGGCCCACCTTCGCCGACTGGCCGGCGTACGACTCGATGACCCATCAGGCCAACTACTACGCCTGGGTGGAGCGTGCCTGGCGCGGCGGGCAGCGGGTGCTCGTCAACGACCTGGTCACCAACGGGATGATCTGCTCGATCTACCCGTTCAAGGACCGCAGTTGTGACGAGATGACCTCCATCCGCCTGCAGGCCAAGCTCACTTACGACCTCCAGGCCTTCATCGACAAGATGTACGGCGGCACCGGAAAGGGCTGGTTCCGTATCGTCACCGACAGCGCGCAGGCCCGACAGGTCGTCCAGCAGGGCAAGTTGGCGGTGATCCTGGGCGTCGAGACCTCCGAGCCCTTCGGCTGCAAGCAGATCCTGGACATCGCGCAGTGCAGCAGGTCGGACATCGACAAGGGGCTGGACGAGCTGTACGCGCTGGGCGTGCGCTCGATGTTCCTGTGCCACAAGTTCGACAACGCCCTGTGCGGGGTCCGCTTCGACGAGGGCGGCCTCGGAACCGCCATCAACGTCGGGCAGTTCCTGTCCACCGGCACCTTCTGGCAGACCGAGAAGTGCAGGACCGCCATGCACGACAACCCCATCGGGACGGCGTCCACGGAAGCCGAGGACGACCTGCCCGCGGGCACCGAGGTGCCGGACTACGACGCGGACGCGCAGTGCAACGTGCGCGGGCTCACCGACCTGGGGGAGTACGCCGTCAAGGGCATGATGCAGCGCAAGATGATGCTGGAGATCGACCACATGAGCGTCAAGGCCACCGGCCAGGCCCTGGACATCTTCGAGGCCGCGAACTACCCGGGCGTGCTGTCCTCGCACAGCTGGATGGACCTCAACTGGACCGAGCGCGTCTACTCGCTCGGCGGTTTCGTCGCCCAGTACATGCACGGCTCGCAGGACTTCGCCACCGAGGCCAAGCGCACCGACGCCCTGCGCGACAAGTACGGCGTCGGTTACGGCTACGGCACCGACTTCAACGGCATCGGCGACCACCCCGCCCCGCGCGGAGCGGACGCCGCGAACAAGGTGACGTACCCCTTCAAGAGCGTCGACGGCGGTTCCGTCATCGACAAGCAGACCGTGGGGCAGCGCACCTTCGACTTCAACACCGACGGCGCCTCCAACGTCGGCCAGATCCCCGACTGGATCGAGGACATCCGGCTGGTCGGCGGGCAGGACGTGGTCAACGACCTCTTCCGCGGCGCCGAGTCCTACCTCGACACCTGGGGCGCCTCCGAGCAGCACCAGGCCTCGGTGAACCTCGCCAACGGGCGTACGGCTACGGCGAGTTCGTCGGAGTCCAACCCCGTCACCAGCTACCAGCCCGGGCGGGCGGTCGACGGCGACGACTCCAGCCGCTGGGCCAGTGACTGGAGCGACGACCAGTGGTGGCAGGTCGACCTCGGCTCCACCCACCTGGTCTCGCGGGTGACGCTCGACTGGGAGCGGGCGTACGGGAAGTCGTACCGCATCGAACTCTCCACGGACGGCACGAACTGGGCGACGGCCTGGTCCACCACCTCCGGCGACGGCGGCCTGGACACGGCCAAGTTCACGGGCACACCGGCCCGTTACGTCCGGGTCCACGGGCTCGACCGCGGCACCGACTGGGGATACTCGCTCTACGAAGTGGGCGTCCACAGCGGCTGATCGAGGGGTCCTTCCATGGCACGCATGCCCTCGGCCGAGCGGCGCAGACAGCTGACCGAGGCGGCGATCAGGGCGATGGCCCGGGACGGCGTCGCGAAGACGACGACCCGGTCCATCGCCGCCGAGGCCGGCGTCTCCCTGAGCGTCTTCCACTACTGCTTCGACTCCAAGCAGGCCCTCGTCGAGGCCGTCATCACGACTCTCACGGATCACTCCGTGACGGTCGTGCAGGAAGCCCTGCGGCCCCGGGCCACCCTGGAGGAGACCGTCGCCGCCGGGTTCCGGGCCTACTGGGACCACGTCCGCGCCAACCCGGACGCGCACATGCTCACCTACGAGCTCACCCAGTACGCCCTGCGCGAGCCCGGCTTCGAACACCTGGCCAGACGGCAGTACGAGCTGTACGGCGAGGCGTACGCCGAGCTGATCGAGCAGCTGCGCAAGGACAGGGACCTGCGGCTCGCGGTGCCCGTCCCCGTCCTGGCCCGCTATCTCGCCGCCATGACCGACGGCCTCACCCTGAACTACCTCGTCCTCGGCGACGCGACCGCCTGGACCGACATCCTCGACACGGTCACCGGGCACATCGCGGGGCTGGTCCGGGAGGTTTGAGCAGTATTCGAGAAGCGCACGCGGGGTGCCGTGGCTAGCGTGGCAGCCATGGACCTCACGAGCCCCGCCCCGCATGCCGCCGACAGCCATGACCTGATCCGCGTGCACGGCGCGCGCGAGAACAACCTCAAGGACGTCAGCATCGAGATCCCCAAGCGCCGGCTGACGGTGTTCACCGGGGTCTCCGGATCGGGCAAGAGCTCGCTGGTCTTCGACACCATCGCCGCCGAGTCGCAGCGGCTGATCAACGAGACCTACAGCGCCTTCCTCCAGGGCTTCATGCCGACCCTGGCCCGGCCGGAGGTCGACGTCCTGGACGGTCTGACCACCGCGATCATCGTCGACCAGCAGCGCATGGGTACCGACCCGCGCTCCACCGTCGGCACCGCGACCGACGCCAACGCCATGCTGCGCATCCTCTTCAGCAGACTCGGCACCCCGCACATCGGCTCGCCCAAGGCGTTCTCCTTCAACGTCGCCTCCATCAGCGGGGCGGGCGCGGTCACCATGGAGCGCGGCGGGCAGACGGTGAAGGAGCGGCGCAGCTTCAGCATCACCGGCGGGATGTGCCCGCGCTGCGAGGGCCGGGGCTCGGTCACCGACATCGACCTGACCCAGCTCTACGACGACACCAAGTCGCTCGGCGAGGGCGCGATCACGGTCCCCGGCTACAGCATGGACGGCTGGTACGGCCGTATCTTCAAGGGCTCCGGCTTCTTCGACCCGGACAAGCCGATCAAGAAGTACACCAAGCGGGAGCTGCACGACCTGCTCCACAAGGAGCCGACGAAGATCAAGGTCGAGGGCATCAACCTCACCTACGAGGGCCTCATCCCGAAGATCCAGAAGTCGATGCTCTCCAAGGACGTCGACGCGCTCCAGCCGCACATCCGGGCCTTCGTCGAGCGGGCCATGACCTTCTCCGTCTGCCCCGAGTGCGACGGCACCCGGCTCAACGAGGGCGCCCGCTCCTCGAAGATCAAGGGCGTCAGCATCGCCGACGCCTGCGCGATGCAGATCAGCGACCTGGCCGCCTGGGTGGGCGGATTGAAGGAGCCGTCGGTGGCGCCGCTGCTCGCCGCGCTCCAGCACACCCTGGAGTCGTTCGTGGAGATCGGCCTCGGCTATCTCTCCCTGGACCGCCCCGCGGGCACGCTCTCCGGCGGCGAGGCGCAGCGCACCAAGATGATCCGCCACCTCGGCTCCTCGCTCACCGACGTGACGTACGTCTTCGACGAGCCGACCATCGGGCTGCACCCGCACGACATCCAGCGGATGAACGGCCTCCTGCTGCGGCTGCGGGACAAGGGCAACACCGTGCTCGTCGTCGAGCACAAGCCGGAGACGATCGTGATCGCCGACCATGTCGTCGACCTCGGGCCCGGCGCGGGCACGGGCGGCGGCACGGTCTGCTTCGAGGGGAGTGTCGAGGGGCTGCGGGCCGCCGACACCATCACCGGGCGCCATCTCGGGTACCGGGCCACGGTCAAGGACGCGGTGCGCAGGCCGACCGGGGCGCTGGAGATCCGGGGCGCGGACACCCACAACCTCCAGGACGTCGACGTCGACATCCCGCTCGGGGTGCTGGCCGTCGTCACCGGAGTCGCGGGCTCTGGAAAGAGCTCCCTCGTGCACGGGTCGATCCCGGCCGGCGAGAACGTCGTCTCGGTCGACCAGGGTGCCATCCGCGGCTCCCGGCGGAGCAATCCGGCCACCTACACCGGCCTGCTCGACCCGATCCGCAAGGCCTTCGCCAAGGCCAACGGCGTCAAGCCCGCGCTCTTCAGCGCGAACTCCGAGGGCGCGTGTCCCACCTGCAACGGCGCCGGGGTCGTGTACACGGACCTCGCGATGATGGCCGGGGTCGCCACGACCTGCGAGGAGTGCGAGGGGAAGCGGTTCCAGGCGTCCGTCCTTGAGTACCGGCTCGGCGGGCGCGACATCAGCGAGGTGCTCGCGATGTCGGTGACCGAGGCGGAGGAGTTCTTCGGCGCGGGCGAGGCGGCGACCCCGGCCGCGCACCGGATCCTCGGCCGGCTCGCCGACGTCGGCCTCGGCTACCTCAGCCTCGGCCAGCCCCTCACCACGCTCTCCGGCGGCGAACGCCAGCGCCTGAAGCTCGCGACCCACATGGGTGACAAGGGCGGCGTCTACGTCCTCGACGAGCCGACCGCCGGCCTCCACCTCGCCGACGTCGAGAACCTCCTGGGCCTCCTCGACCGCCTCGTCGACTCCGGCAAGTCCGTCATCGTCGTCGAACACCACCAGGCGGTCATGGCCCACGCGGACTGGATCATCGACCTCGGCCCCGGCGCCGGCCACGACGGCGGCCGCGTGGTCTTCGAGGGCACACCGGCGAACCTGGTCGCGGGACGGGCGACGGTGACGGGGGAGCATCTGGCGGAGTACGTCGGGGCGTGAGGCGGTTCGGTACGGCGTGAGGGGCGGGGCGGTTCGGCCGTACGGCAGCGGCGGGCGCCGCGCCCTGGCCGATGGGGCGGGAGGGTGCGGGGCTTTCGGCGCGGGGCGGGAAGGTGCCGCTCCTTTGCCGCTACGGAGTGACTGGCGCGGGTGCTTGCGCGCTACGGCGTGTCGGGCGCCGGGGCTTCGGCCCTACGGCGTGACCGGCACCGTTCCCGGATGCGCGGCGTGTCCGGCGCTCGCCGGCCCGTCAGCCGTACCGCTCCTTCGGCACACGAGCCCTACCGGCCCGTCGGCCCACGCCTTACCGCCCCGTCGGCCCACCTGCCTTTCCGCCCCGTCGCCTCACAGCGTGCTGCCGCTTCCGTAAGGTGCGTACAGGTCCAGCAGGCGGACGCGGGTGGCGTGGAGGCGGTGGGCCAGGACTCGGCCGACCCAGTGCTCCACGGCCCGCCCGAACTCCGGGTCGTCCGCGCACATCATCCGCGCGGCGACCGCGTCGAACTCGTGCGCCCGCACCGGCGTCACGGCCTCCGTGCCCAGCTGCCAGGCGTACGGCTCGAACAGCCACGACCAGCCGACGAGGTCGCCGAAGCCGAGCGTCTCGATGACCGGAGGGCGACGGAGCCGGTGCGCAGGACCCAGAACCGGTCGGCGCGTATCCCCTCCTCGAACAGGCGGGTGCCCTGCGGGATGTTGACCTGGCGGGCGATCCGCATCAGCCGGGTGCGATGCTCGGTCGGCAGCCCGCGCAGCAGGGTCGGGGTGGTGGACACACTCATCATGGCGATCTCCTGGCTCCGGGTGGGCGACCGGCTCCGGGTGGGCGACCGGTTTCGGGTGGGCGACCGGTTTCGGGACGGGACGTCCGGGTGGTCCGTCCGTCTCCACCGTCCATCCGCGCGCGGGCCCCGGCCATGGGCCACTCGGCCCCGAAAGCGACCCGACCGGTCGAGCCGCGGCAGCGAGAAGTGGCCCGACAGGCCCTGTCGGGTACCCGGTGCTCTGACGGAAGGTGGGTCCACGGAACGGCCCGCACGTCCCGTCGTCAGACACCCCCGCCCCGGAAGGGAAATCCCATGTCCGCCGAGCCCCAGCAGGCGTCCGCCCGGATCGGCCAGGAGGAACTGGAGGCGCTCGACGCCCACTGGCGTGCCGCGAACTACCTCGCCGTCGGCCAGATCTACCTGATGGCCAACCCGCTGCTCACCGAGCGGCTCAGGCCGGAGCACGTCAAGCCACGGCTGCTCGGCCACTGGGGCACG
Source organism: Streptomyces sp. NPDC047072 (assembly GCF_040643855.1). Classification (NCBI taxonomy): domain Bacteria; kingdom Bacillati; phylum Actinomycetota; class Actinomycetes; order Kitasatosporales; family Streptomycetaceae; genus Streptomyces; species Streptomyces sp. NPDC047072. The sequence continues at coordinate 73,578 of NZ_JBEYVC010000017.1, forward strand.
TCCCCAGGACTGAACCTGGTGCACACCCACCTCAACCGCGTCATCAGGGCCCGCGACCTGAACGCCCTGTGCGTGTGGGGCCCCGGGCACGGCGGACCGGCGGTGCTGGCCAACTCCTGGCTGGAGGGGTCGTACACCGAGACCTATCCGGACGTGAGCCGGGACGCGGCGGGGATGGCCCGCCTCTTCAAGCAGTTCTCGTTCCCGGGCGGGGTGCCCAGCCATGTGGCGCCGGAGACGCCCGGTTCGATCCACGAGGGCGGTGAGCTGGGGTACGCGCTCTCGCACGCGTACGGCGCCGCCCTCGACAACCCCGACCTGGTGGTCGCCTGCGTGATCGGCGACGGCGAGGCGGAGACCGGGCCGCTGGCCGCCTCCTGGCACTCCAACAAGTTCCTCGACCCCGTCCACGACGGCGCCGTGCTGCCGATCCTGCACCTCAACGGCTACAAGATCGCCAACCCGGCGGTGCTCGCCCGGCTCCCCGAGGAGGAGCTCGACGACCTGCTCAAGGGGTACGGCCACGATCCGCTGCACGTCACCGGCGACGACCCGGCCGCCGTGCACCGGGCGATGGCCGAGGCCATGGACACCGCGCTGGACCGGATCGCCGCCCTTCAGCGCGCCGCCCGCGAGCACGGCACGGGCGACCGCCCCCGCTGGCCGGTGATCGTGCTGCGCACCCCGAAGGGCTGGACCGGCCCCGCCGAGGTCGACGGGCTGCCCGTCGAGGGCACCTGGCGGGCCCACCAGGTCCCGCTGTCCGCCGTCCGCGACGACCCCGACCACCTGCGCCGGCTGGAGAACTGGCTGCGCTCCTACCGGCCCGAGGAACTCTTCGACACCGACGGCCGCCCCCGCGAGCAGGTCCTGGCCTGCGTCCCCGAGGGCACCCGCCGCCTCGGCGCCACTCCGCACGCCAACGGCGGACTGCTGCTGCGCGAACTGCCGTTGCCCCCACTGGAGAAGCACGCGGTCGACGTCGACAAGCCCGGCGCGACGATGCATGAACCCACCCGTGTACTGGGCGAGTTGCTCCAGGACGTCATGCAAGCCACCGCGGACCGGCGGGACTTCAGGCTGGTCGGCCCCGACGAGACCGCCTCCAACCGGCTCCAGGCCGTCTACGCGGCCAGCGGCAAGGCCTGGCAGGCGCAGACCCTCCAGGTCGACGAACACCTCGACCGGCACGGCCGGGTGATGGAGATCCTCTCCGAACACACCTGCCAGGGCTGGCTGGAGGGGTATCTGCTGACCGGCCGGCACGGACTGTTCTCCAGCTACGAGGCCTTCGCGCATATCGTCGACTCGATGGTCAACCAGCACATCAAGTGGCTGCGGGTGACCCGCAGGCTGCCCTGGCGCGCTCCGATCGCCTCCCTCAACTACCTGCTCACGTCCCACGTCTGGCGCCAGGACCACAACGGCTTCTCGCACCAGGACCCCGGTTTCGTCGACCACATCCTCAACAAGAGCCCCGAAGCGGTCCGGGTCTATCTGCCGCCGGACGCCAACACCCTGCTGTCCGTGGCCGACCACGCGCTGCGCAGCCGTGCCTACGTCAACGTGATCGTCGCGGGGAAGCAGCCCTGCTTCGACTGGCTGTCCATGGACCAGGCGCGCGTCCACTGTGCCCGGGGCGCCGGCATCTGGGAGTGGGCCGGGACCGAGGACGGCACGCGCGAACCGGACGTGGTGCTCGCCTGCGCGGGGGACGTGCCGACCCAGGAGGTGCTGGCCGCCGCCCAGTTGCTCCGCCGTGAGCTGCCCGGGCTGACCGTCCGGGTCGTCAACGTCGTCGACATCGCGCGTCTTCTTCCGAGCGAGGAACATCCGCACGGACTGAACGACTTCGAGTACGACGGCCTCTTCACCGCCGACAAGCCGGTGATCTTCGCCTACCACGGCTATCCGTGGCTCATCCACCGCCTCGCCTACCGGCGCACCGGGCACCGCAACCTGCACGTGCGCGGCTACAAGGAGATCGGCACGACCACCACCCCGTTCGACATGGTCGTCCGCAACGACCTCGACCGCTACCGCCTGGTCATGGACGTCATCGACCGCGTCCCCGGGCTCGCCGTACGCGCGGCGGGCGTCCGCCAGCGGATGGAGGACGCCCGCCTGCGCCACCACGACTGGATCCACGCCCACGGCACCGACCTGCCGGAGACCGCCGACTGGACGTGGGACGGCTGAGCGGTCCGGTATGGAAACCGCGGGTGACCAACTGGTCGGGGACGCCGAGGTCGGTGACGCAGGACTCCAGCTCCTGCATCAACTGGCGTGGTTGCATCCCGGTCTTGGCGAGCGCGTGCGCGGCCGAGCGCAACTGGCCCATGACGGCGGCCGCTTCGAGCCCGCGGCGCATCACGTCACCGATGAGCACGCCTACCCGCCCGGCGCCCAGCGGGATCAGGTCGAACCAGTCGCCGCCCACACCGGCGCCCTGTGGTCGAGCGAAGCCGAGACTGGGGGAGGTCGCTGAGGTCGCGGACCGCGGCGGACGCCAGCAGACCGTCCGTCGTCTCCAGCGGGCTCAGGCTGATCTCGACCGGGAACTTCGTGCCGTCCCTGCGCAGCCCGTGCAGGTCGAGTCCGGCGCCCATCGGACGGACCTGGCGGTTGGCGGCGGCGTACCCGCCGCGGAAGCGGTGCGGCATGAGCAGTTCCACGGGACGGTCGAGCAACTCCTCGCGCCGGTAGCCGAAGAGGGTCTCGGTCCGGGCGTTGACGAGCTTGATGATGCCGGAGTCGTCCACGATGATCATGGCGTCCGGAGCGGCTTCGGAGAGTCAGCGGAACCTTCCTTCGGCCGCGCCTGGCACGGCCACACCGGCCACCTGTACGTTCCGACGGTGGGGCCATCTCAGTGCCCGACGGCCCTCGGCGCGACGGCATGTCCCCAACTGTCGTTTCTTGCCCCAACCGCTTCGAGGCGCGGGCGGACCTGCTCGCGGCGAGCCCTCCGGACCCCCCGACCCGGCGGGGAGCGCGGGCCGGGACCGGCGTGGTACGGCCCGCCCCGGTGCGGGGGAGCCGTTTCGGTCCGAGCATGGAGGGGGCACCCGCTCGGACGGCGGATGGCGGATGGCAGTCGGCGAACGGAGGCAGGTATGACGGTGAACCGGCTCGGTCTGGTCGTGCACGGCGGTCGCGCGGAGGCCGTGGAGGCGGCCCGCGTGGTGCGTGCCTGGTGCGCGGAGCACGACGTGCGGTGCGCGGACATCGACGTGTGGCACGACGGTGGACGGCACAGCGCCCGCGAGGAGGTCGAGGCCGCGGGCGACCCCGACCTCGTCGTCACCCTCGGCGGCGACGGCACCTTCCTGCGCGGCGCCCGGCTCGCCGCCCAGAACGACGCACTCGCCCTCGGCATCGACCTGGGCCGGGTCGGCTTCCTGACCGAGGTACCGGTCGCCGAGGTACGGGCCGCGCTGGACGCGGTGCGCGAGGACCGGCTCACCCTCGACAGCCGGATGCTGCTCACCGTACGGGCGTCCCGGCGCCTGGAGGTGCCCTCCGACATGGAGGCGCTGATGGAGTACGGCCGCGGGCCCCTGCTGCCGCCTCCCCAGGTGCGCCCCGACTGCGACATCGACGCCGACTGGGGCATCCCGCTCAACGTGACCGCCCTCAACGACGTCGTCCTGGAGAAGCTCGCCCGGGACCGCCAGGTCTCCGTCGGCGTCTACGTCTCCGGGCGCCTGCTCGCGTCGTACTCCGCGGACGCGCTGCTCGTGGCCACGCCCACCGGGTCCACCGCCTACAGCTTCGCCGCCGGCGGTCCCGTCGTCTCACCGCGCGCCGAAGCGCTCGTCTTCACGCCGGTCGCCCCGCACATGACCTTCGACCGCTCCGTCGTCACCGCCCCCGACGAGATCATCGGACTGCGCGTCCTCGAACGCTCCGGCCGCGCCGCGGTCAGCATCGACGGCCAGCTGCGCGGGGTGCTCGACCCGGGCGACTGGATCGGCGTGTACGCGGCACCGCGGCGGCTGCGCGCCGTACGCCTGGGGCCCATGGACTTCTACGGCCGACTGCGCGAGCGGATGAACCTGACCGACGCCCCGGCCGCGGTGGCCGACGGCAACCCGGCACCGCTGTGGTCGGTGACGACACCGCCGCCCGGGGACCTGGCCCACCTGTCGCTGCTGACGGCGCCGGTCGTGTGACGCCGCTGCCTGTGGAGATCTTTCCCTGGCTGGGCGCGGACGCTCCGACCAGCATGGTCGGTGCCCGCCGACCGGCCGGCATCGAGCCGTCCTCAAGAGGAATGTCACTATGACCACGTGGTTCATCACCGGAGCGTCCCGCGGTTTCGGCCTGGAGATCGCCCGGCAGGCCCTGGAGCGGGGCGACGACGTCGTGGCGACCGCCCGCCGTCCCGAGGACGTCGAGAAGGCGCTGCCGGGGTACGCGGACCGGCTGCTCGCGGTGGCGCTCGACGTCACCGACGAAGCGCAGGCGCAGGACGCGGTGGCGGCCGCGGTGGAGCGGTTCGGGACGATCGACGTGCTCGTCAACAACGCCGGGCGCGGTCTGATGGGCGCGATCGAGGAGTCCTCGGCCGCCGCGGTGCGGGCCCTGTACGACACGAACGTCTTCGGACTGCTGCACGTCACCCGGGCGGTGCTGCCGGTCCTGCGGCGGCAGCGGTCGGGCCGGGTGCTGAACATCGGCTCGCTCGGCGGCTTCCGGAGCAGCGCGGCCTTCGGGGTGTACTGCTCGACCAAGTTCGCCGTCGAGGGCCTCTCCGAGGCGCTGTACGAGGAGGTGGCGCCGCTCGGGATCCATGTCACGGTCGTCGAACCGGGCTATTTCCGCACCGACTTCCTCGACTCCAGCAGCCTGCAGGTCGAGGACGCGGTCATCGCCGACTACGAGGGGACCGCCGGCGCGGTGCGCGGCCTGATCCCCGGCCTCAACCACACCCAGCCCGGCGACCCGGTCAAGGCCGCGACCGCCGTCCTCGCGCTGGCCGACGCGGAAGTCCCGCCGCTGCGCGCCCAGTTGGGCAGCGACTCGGTGGCCACGCTGGAGGCGAAGCTCACGGAGCTGCGCGAGGAGTCGCTGGCGTGGCGGGAGTTGGCCCTGTCGACGGATCACGACGACACTCGGTCGGTGGCCTGAGGGGCGTGACGGGGCACCGGTCGAGGCGGAGAACCGGTTCGGCGGAGAGGGGGACGGCCGTGGGCGGTCGGGTTGTGGCGGAGAACGGGACGGTCGTGGGCGGTCGGGGCGGGGCGCGGTGACGGCCGGTGGCCTGCCGGGGACGGGAAGCCGCCGTAGCCGATCGCCGGCCGGGGCCGTCAGAGCGGTGCGGTAAGGAGAGGACGGAGACGATGACGGAGCTGGGTGACTACCTGCGGGCCTGCCGTGCGCGGGTGACCGCCGAGCAGGCCGGGCTGCCGTCCACCGGGCTGCGCCGGGTGCCGGGGCTGCGGCGCGAGGAGCTGGCCGCGCTCGCCGGCGTCAGCGTCGACTACATCGTCCGCCTCGAACAGGGCCGGGTGCGCTCCGCCTCCACCGAGGTCCTCACGGCACTCTCCCGGGCCCTCGGCCTGCGCCTTGACGAGCAGGAGTACCTGCTGCGCCGCGCCGCCGACGCCGGAGCACCGCCGTCCCGGTCCTCCCGGCAGTCGGTGTCCTCCGCCACGCGGGTCCTGCTCGACAGCATGACCGGGGTGCCCGCCCTCGTCCTGGGCCGGCGGATGGACATCCTCGCCTGGAACAGCCTGGGCGCTGCCCTGTTCACCGACTTCGCCGAACTCGCCCCCGAACGCCGCAACCACCTGTGGCTCGCCTTCCTCGACCCCGGGATCCGCGGCATGTTCCCGGACTGGGAGAAGGTCGGCAAGGAGTGCGTGGCCTACCTGAGGATGGACGCCGGACGCTACCCGGACGACCCGCAACTGGCGCGTCTCATCGGTGAGTTGTCGCTGAAGGACGCCGACTTCCGCCGCTGGTGGGCCGGTTACCACGTCCGTGCCCAGCGCCAGGGCCGCAAGGACTTCGTGCACCCCGTGGCCGGACCGCTGACCCTCGACTTCCAGGTCCTGGACGTCCGCGGCACGACCGACCAGTCCCTGCTCGTCTACACGGCCGAGCCCAACTCGCCCTCGGCACAGGCCCTGACGTTCCTCGCGGGCTGGACCCGGGCGACGGTGTGAGCGCCCTTGAGCGCGGGCGGGCCGCCATTTCGACGGTCGTCGAATGGTTGGCGTCCGCCTGTGCACGGCATCTACCTTCGCTCCTCCACCACCCGACTGACTGACCATCAATCGCCAACGGGGGAAACAGAGATGAACAACACAGTGCGCGCGACCCGTCGTACCGCGGGCAGAACCGCCGTGGCGGCCGCCTCCTTCCTGCTGCTGACGGGGGCCGGCATCCTCGCCGCGCCGTCCGCGTTCGCCGGGATCCCCGGCGCCAGTTCGGCCGCCGACCGCAACAACGACTTCGACGGCGACGGGTACGCCGACCTCCTCACCGGCGCCCCGGACGGCACCGTCGACGGCAAGGAAGGCGCCGGATACGTGACCGTCCAGTACGGCGCGCCCAACGGCATCGGCACCCGGAACACCGTCCCCAAGGGGCGGGTCCAGGTCCTCAGCCAGTCCTCCAGAGGCGTACCCGGCGCCTCCGAGACGGGCGACCGCTTCGGCCAGGCCGTCGCCACCGGCGACCTCGACGGCGACCTCTACGACGACGCCGTCATCGGCGTGCCCGGCGAGGACGACCGTACGGGCCGGGTCACGGTCCTCTACGGGTCCGCGGCGGGCCTCGGCGCCGAGCGCACGGCCACCCTCACCGCGGAACAGCCCACCGCGGGCGCCCGGTTCGGCCTCGCGGTGTCCGCCGCGCACTTCTCCGGGGACACCGTCGCCGACCAGCTCGTCGCACTCGACCAGAACGGACTGAGCGTCTTCACGTACCACGCGGGCGTGCTCCGCCGGGTCGGCACCCCGCACTCCACGGGCCGTACCCTCCAGCCCGCCTACCTGACCACGGGCGACTACGACAACGACGGTCTCGCCGACCTGGTCGTCTCCGGGTACAGCCCCGACGACGACTACGCCAAGGGCTGGTCCGCCCTCTACACGGGCGGCACCGAGGGCCTGGCCTACCGGAGCGACCTGCACGGTGGCCTGGGCACGGCCTCCGGTGACATCAACGGCGACGGCTGCGACGACCTCGTCGTCGGCCAGCGCAGCGGCGTGGACGAGACCGCCGGTGACGCGGACGCGCCCGGCGGCCTGATCGGCGTCTACTACGGCGGCGGGGAAGGCCCCGGCGGACCGGAGGGCCCCGGCACCGCCCCGGAGTGGTGGTCGCAGGACTCCCCGGACGTGCCCGGCACGGGGGAGACGGGCGACGCCTGGGGCAACGACCTGTCGGTGTCCGACGTCGACGGGGACGGCTTCGCGGACGTGGCCGTCGGCGCGCCGGGGGAGGACGTGGCCGGCCACGGCGCCGCGGGCGCGGTCTCGCTGCTGCGTGGTGCGCGGGCGGGCCTGACCGGCACCGGCGCGCAGTACTTCGACCAGAACACCCCCGGTATCCCCGGCGTCGCGGAGGACGACGACGCGTGGGGCGCCCAGGTGCGGCTGATCGACACCGACGGCGACGGCCGGTCCGAACTCCTGGCCGGCGCACCCGACGAGAACGCGGGAGACGGCGCGATCTGGGTGCTGCCCGCGTCCGGGAGCGGGCTGCTCGCCGAGGGCTCGTGGGCGTACGGAGCCGGGGCAGTGGGTGGCACCGCGCATGGGGCGCACTTCGGGTCGGTCGTCGACGAGTAGGCGTTCAGGCTGGTCCGTCGGTGCCAGGTGCTTCTCGGAGCACCTGGTGGGCCGCTTCCCGCAGGGCGGCGACCGGCGGATCGTCCCGGTTCTCGGGGAGCCAGGCGAGTTCGGACGTGGAAAGCCCCAACTCCGGTACGTCGACATAGGCGATGCCGGCCCGCGGGTACAGGCGGCGGGCCGCGGCCGGCAGGAAGGTGATCGCCTGCCGCTGCGTCACGGCGAGGACCATGGCCTCGGTATCCCTGACGACCGGGCCGAAGCGGACCGGCGTGCCGTCGGGGCGCGGATTGACGGTGAGGTGATCCCACCACGGACGCGGCACTTCCGGGGGCATGTCGACGACCGCGCGGTCGGCGAGCTGGGCGAGCGTGAGGGGACCGCGGTCCGCGAGCGGGTCGTCGGCGGGCAGCACGACGACCCGCGGCTCACTGGCCAGATGCAGGGACTGCATCCCGGCCGGCAGCGGGCCGCGCAGGAAGGCGGCGTCGACCTCGCCGGTGAGCAGGGTGCCGAACATGTCGAGGAAGGTGACGTTGCGGACCTCGACCTCGAGCTCAGGGTGCCGGTCACGGAGGCGGGCGAGGACGGCCTGTGCGTGGGGCATGGCGGCCTCCGCGCCCAGACTGCCGATCCGCAGGCGCCCGCGTGCGGTCCCGGCGTGCCGGTCGGCGGCCCTGAGTAGCCGGGCCATCGCGCCGACCACCGCCTCCGCCTCCTCGACGAGTGCCCGGCCGGCGGCGGTGAGCCGTACGACCCGGCCGCCGCGCTCGACCAGCGCGACGCCCAGCCGCTGTTCGAGGGACCTGATCTGCTGGCTGAACGCGGGCTGGGTCACGTACACCCGCGCCGCGGCCCTGCCGAAGTGCAACTCCTCGGCGAGCACGAGGAACAGCCGCAGTTGGTGGACGCTCGGCTCCCGTACGCCACCGGCTCTCATACAGGAAAGGTTATCGAACAGGAGCCGATCCTCTTCGCGCCGTGATCTTCTCAGGGCCGGACGGCCCCGACAGGATCGACGCAGCGCCGCGGCGGGGCGGGGGAGGCCGTGGTGCGTTCGGGGGAGCGAGTGGTGGCCGCTTTCGTGGCCGCGGGGGCGTTGTGGTCCCCGCGTCGCGGGAGCGGAGCCGCTGCTGTCCGGTGTGCTCTTCTCCGCCGCCGGCAGCGCACGACGGGCACCGGCGCCGGGAACGTCGGCTCGCCTTCGGGGAACCACTTGCTGCGCATCCACTTCGACTCACGCGACCTGCAGAACGTACGGCTCGCTCAACGACCCGACCCCCTGTGGGAGTTGATGTGCGGGGTCTGCCGCTGGCAGACGCATCAGGGACCACTGGAGTTCGGTCGCTGGCGCCGGGAGACCGCGGAGCGGATGTCGTACGACGTCCGGGGCGCCCGTGCCCTGCGCGCGCTGCGCATCCTCGTCCCGGTCTCCGGCTACATCCCGGACTTTCTGACGCCCCCTGTCACGGGCGAGGGCCTGGAGGCCGGGCTGGAGGCGGTGCGGGCCACACCCCGCGACCGGCTGGCGGCGGACCTCACCCGGCTCACCGCGTCAACTCCCTTACGGCGCAGGGCGGGAGGCCTGCACGAGCCGACCCTGCGCTCCCTCGGACTCGTCGCGAACGCCATGCGGGACTCGTTCCGCACGCTGCTGGAACCGTACTGGGACCATGTGCGGTACGCGGTGAGCGACGACGTCGCCCTGCGCACCCGGACGCTTCTCGACGGAGGGACCGCCGCGCTCCTGGACGGACTGCGCCCGTTCGCCCGCTGGAACCCGCCGTACCTCGACGTGGACTACCCCGTCGACCGGGAGTTACGGCTGGAGGGCCGCGGACTCGTGCTCGTGCCGTCGTACTTCTGCTGGCGCAGACCCACCGCCCTCGCCGACCCGGACCTCGATCCGGTGCTCGTGTACCCCGTCGAGAAGCGGCCGTTGGAGATCGTGCGGGCCGGCGGGCAGCGCCTGGACCGGCTGCTGGGCCGCACGCGGAGCGCCGTCCTCGCCGACGTGGCGGGACACCGCATCCGCACCACGACCCAGGTGGCGGCGGCCCTCGGCCTGGCACCGGCGAGCGCGAGCTACCAGATCGGCGTGCTCCGCGGCGCGGGCCTGATCGTCAGCCACCGCGACGGCAAACACGTGGAACACTCGGCGACCCCACTGGCCCACAGCCTCCTGACGGGCGCCGCCCCACCGATGTGAACAGCGCCCGGCCCGCCACCACTCGACGAACCCTCCGGACAGCCGATCCCGGGCCCTAGAAGAACCCGAGCTTCTTCGGGCTGTACGAGACGAGGAGGTTCTTCGTCTGTTGGTGGTACAGCGCAAGAAGCTCGCTGACCTGCGGGTATGGCAACCGTGGGGAGGTTGTCGGGACCACCGGCCCGGGACTGGTCCGGATCTTGACCGATGCCGATCTCGGGGCGACCGGCTCTGTCGGAGTGGCCGCATCCGCCTGCCCCGCGTTGACGGTCCCCGTGGCACATGTTCTGGGAGGGTCCGCCCAGTTCGTAATAGCTGAGTGATAGCGGGTGACACGGAGAAGCCCCGCCGGGAACCACCCTGACAGGACCTCTGCGCTGAGCCGTGATCTCGTCGCGCATCTCGTGTAGCAGCCTGCCGTTGCCTCCGACGCGGTCCGTGACGATGAAGTCGGTACGGTCATCGACATCCTCGGAGCCGCGGGAGTGGAGGAAGGATGCGGTCGAGGAGATCGGTCAGGCGGTGGGGTAGGTGCCGGTGGAGGCGTGGTGGCGGGCGGTGCCGCAGCCGATCGCGTATCCCTGTGGGCGTGACCGGAGTACTGAGGGTACGGCCAAGACGAGCAAGGGGATCTCTCCCTCGCTGGTGAGCGGCGACGTCGGTCGGGGATCCGCGGGGAAATCGGCACCACTCTCGGCACCCTCGGTGCAACCGGGAGGCTCTGTCGTCGCCCCGGACAGGCCGCACCACCATCGTCGACATTCGCATCGACCTGCTGGAGTTGCCACGTTGGGCTGCCCGGCGAAACTCGTGTCGCCGGACCGACGCGGATAAGCCGGTCTGCACAACGCGTGGACCGGGTACCGGGACAGCGCCCGACAGGCCGTTGGCGGCGTCCACACCGCGGCGGTGAATCTGCAGCGGCCGTCCATTGCCTCAGCCCTCGAGGAGATCACCCTGGGGAGGATTCCCGGCATGGAGCCCCTGGCAGGGGACAGATCCCGCCAGTCGAGGTCCCCCTCCTCCACGGCCACTACTCGCCAGTCGTCCTCCTCGTTCAAGCTGCGGAACGCCTCGTGCAGGAAGCCGGGGAGCACCTCGCTGTCCCGACGGCCCGGGCGGTGCCGGTCCTCAGGAAGCGTCCAGTCTGCAGCGAAAAGAGTGCCGTCGATGTAGAGCGTGCGCTCCTGGCGAGGGCGGTGGCGGGCGAGCAGGCTCAGGATGTCGTTGCGAAGACCCGCGACTTCGTGGCGTCGAGCCGCCCGTTCCACACGCTGCAGTACTGGCGACAAGACGCCGAGTGTTACGCCGAGCGCCGCGAAGCCAGCCATGACGTAGTCGCCCAGAATGAGTGGTTCCTGATGGGCGAAGGCGTCCAGGAACGGCGTGTAGTAGGCCAGCACATATAGGTCCGGGGCGACGGGAAGGTCTACGGCGTGTGGGCCGGCTGCGTCCGGGCCGATCGCCGTCAGATGCATCGGGCCTTGGGGGGACGAGAAGTGCACCGCGCTCGCGTATGCGATCTTCGGCACTTCGCCCTTGATGGTCTTGACTGTCCCCTTCTGTTCTTCCATGGCTCCGCGTAGCCCCTTCGGCAGCGGACCTGAGCGGCCCTTGGCTTCCGCGACGACGTGGCCGCCGACGGTCCGCTCTCCGAAGAAGTCCGCCCGGCTCTGCCCGGGGTGAAGGTGAGATTGCAGGCGGAGGCGTAGCGGGCGACGTGCATGAAGAACCGGACGGATAGCTGACGCCCGGCGAAGATCTGGCACATGGCCTGCCCCAGGGTGTAGGACAGCATGCCCTTCTCGGAGGGGTCGAGTTCGCGGGCGAGGTCGGTACGCGTGATGCCACGGACCGGATCATCGCTCCAGCTGAGACAGGCGGGCAGGACCGCCACCCTGTGGCACCACTCGTACGCCGATGACCTCCCGTAGGACTGCCAGATCCTGCTCGACGGGGACGCCGGTACTGGCCGGGAAGAGCGTGGCATCGGTGTGCACGTGCGCGGGGCCATTGAAGAACATCGCCGCCGCTTTCCGGGTGCAGGGCCGTCATACACAGACCGTGAGGATCGCCGTCCCGGCATCTCTCTATCACCCTGGTCCGCAGTCCGCCCCGGCATCAGCGGAGACCGAAGCGACCTCGGGACCGCTGTGCCGACGCGCTTCGCGGCGGACTTGCCGGTCGCTTATCGAAAACGTATAGTCGAAAACTCGTTTTCGATGCTGGCCGTCCAGACGGGCGCGCGGGGACCGGCGACCTGGACGGCGGGAGTCACTGATGAGCAAGCAGGCACCGGCCTCCAACCGGCGCAAGCGGCTGACGGAGGAGCGTGAGCGCGAGATCCTCGATGCCACCTTCGACCTGGTCGCCGAAGTCGGCTACGAGCAGGCGACCGTGGACGAGGTGGCCAGACGGACGAAAGCGAGCACGGCCACGCTGTACCGGCGGTGGGAGAACAAGCCCAGGCTCGTGATCACGGCGATGACGGCACGCAAGTACCCGCCCCTGCCGCCCATCGACACCGGCGGGCTGCGCGACGACCTGGTGGCGCTGGCCCGCATGATGCCCGAGCCGCACCCGCAGGGTGCCCCGACCCTGGGGATCTGGCAGGCCGTCGTGTCCGACCCGGCCCTCGCCCAGGCCCTGCGGGACGTCCTGTTCGCCCCCTACCTCGCCGCGCTGCGCACGATCCTGGCCCGGCACGTCGAGCGGGGAACGATCCGTGCCGACAACCCGGCCCTGGCGCACGCCGAGATGTTCCTGATGGGCAGCGTCTTCGTGGAGAAGCTCTTCACCGGCACCGAGGCCGACGCCGACCAGCTCATCGCGGTCATGGACGCCCTGTTGCTGCCGGCGCTGACCAGTTAGTCGCAGCCGACCCCTTCCTCATCTGGACGGCGTCCGGCGGACCCGCCAGTACGCGTATCAAAAGACAAAGGAGCTTGGCCATGAGCAGCACGTCGACCGATACGTCGACCGATACCGTCCTGGTCACCGGAGGCTCCGGGTTCCTGGGCGGCCGTGTGATCGCCCAGGCGCTCGGTGAGGGATACCAGGTCCGCACCACGGTGCGGTCTCTCAGGCGAGAGGCGCAGGTCCGCGGGGACTTGGCGGCCATGGGCGTGGACGCGGGGGAGCGGCTCACGTTCGTGGCGGCGGACCTCACCGCGGACGCGGGATGGGCCGAGGCGGTGGCGGGCTGCCGCTACGTCCTGCACACCGCCTCCCCCTTCCCGGGCGGCGAGCCCGACCACGAGGACGACCTGATCGTCCCGGCCCGGGAAGGCACGCTGCGCGTGCTGCGCGCGGCCCGCGACGCAGGCGTCGAACGCGTGGTGGTCACCTCCTCGTTCGCCGCCGTCGGCTACGGCAGGCCCGTCACCGAACAGCCCTTCACCGAGGACGACTGGACCGACCCGGACAGCGACATCCCCGCCTACATCAGGTCCAAGGTGCTGGCCGAGCGGGCCGCCTGGGACTTCGTAGCGCGCGAGGGCAACGGACTCCAACTCACCACCGTCGCCCCGGTCGGCATCTTCGGCCCCGTCGTCGGAGGCGACCACTCCTCTTCGATCAGCATGATCACCGGCCTGTTCAGCGGCGCCATGCCGGGCACACCCCGCCTGTACTTCGCCGTCGTCGACGTCCGCGACGCCGCCGACCTGCACCTGAAGGCCATGACCGACCCCAAGGCCGCCGGTGAACGCTTCATCGCCGCCGCCGGCGACGCCGTCTCCCTGCACCAGATCGCGCTCGCCATCCGCGACCGGCTCGGCGATGCCGCCGGTGCCGTCCCGGCCATCGAACTCCCGGACGAGACGGTACGCAGGGCCGCCGAGGTCAACCCGGCGCTGAAGGGCCTGCTGCCCAACCTGGGCAAGGTCCGCCATGTCAGCAACGACAAGGCCCGCACCGTGCTCGGCTGGAGCCCCCGCAGCAGTGAGGACGCTGTCGCGGCCACCGCGGAGAGCCTCCTGGGACTCGGCCTTCTGGCCGCCGCGCATCCGGGATAGGCGCAAGCGCGCATGCGCGTTCCTGCCTGGTTCAGCACGTCCAATGCGGCCGGCGTCCAGGGGACCGATCCGGGGCGCCGGTCGCCCACCCATCGCGAGTCATACGGTCATAGGGTCAGTACGACGCGCTCGTGCACCTGACCGCTCTCCAGCAGGCGGTGCGCCTCGCCGGCGTCCTGCATGCGCATGGTTGTGTACTCCCGCAGCCGGAGCCGCCCCTGCGCCAGCATGGGCATGGTGTCCTCCAGGGCGTGAGGAGCCCGCTCCGGAGCGGGATGTGACAGTGCGACACCGAAGTCCGCCGCGGTGGGGTCGGACAAGGTGATGACGCGGTCGGCGGCTCCGGTCAACGCGATCGCGTCCGCCAGCACTCCCTTGCCGGACGCGTCGAACGCGAAGTCGACGGCCCCGACACTCCGGACCGCGTCGACCAGTTCGGCGCCGTAGCGTACGGGCGTGGCGTCCAGGGAGGTGACCAGTGCGTCGTCCCGCGCGCCTACGGCACTCACCACCTTGATGCCCTGTGCGACAGCCAACTGCGTCGCGATCAGGCCGACGGCTCCGCCACCGCCGAGCACCAGCAGCGTGTCGCCCGTCTTCACCCCCAACTGCCGCAGAACCCCCGCTGCTGCCTCGGCCGAAGCTGGCAGGGAGGCCGCGGCCGCCCACGGAACGGACGTTGGCTTCTCGACCCACATCGAGGCGACGGCGTCTTCGGCGTATCCACCAAGGTCGAAAAGCAGCGCTGCGACTTCCTTGCCGACCCGCGTTCCGGTCACTCCAGGCCCCAGCGCGTCGACGGTGCCAGCGACCTCGAAGCCGAGTACGGCGTTCCGCTGGAGCGAGAAGGCCTTGAGGCGACCCGACCGCAGAGCGAGATCGGTCGGGCCGACGCCCGCGGCCTTCACCTTCACCCTGATCTGCCCCTCGCCCGGCTGGGGAAGCGGGACATCAGTCCATCGCAACATGTCAGGACCGCCGAAGTCGGTCAGGGTGATCGCTTTTGGCATGTTTCCTCCGTCGGGGAGCCCACGACCCCGTCCAGGGAAGGTCAGAGAGAGGACAGCAATATCGGCGGTCTCTCGGCAGAGAGATGTACATCCATGCCGTCCGACCCTGTTGCACCACTCGGCCGGACACCAATGGGCAGGCATGAGTTCATACCTGTAGCACGGTGCAGGGGGCTCAAAGGGTTCAGCTCGGTGTGGTCCACGCCGAGGAGGCCGAGGAGGGGTACGCCGCGGCCATCGCGTGCGCTCGCGGGGGTGTCCCCGTACTGATGCCAGGCAGCCCGCCGACGCGCACTCCGCGCCCGACGTCGCGGAGCAGGACTTTGGCTTGACCGTGTCGTCGAGGTAGTTCTGGAAGGCAGCCGGTCGGCGGGGTGGTGGGGGCTCTACACCCATGTCAGCGACGACTTCATGACCACTGCTCTGAGCAGGGCACTTGCGCTGGCATCTGCGCAAGGTGATGGTGGACCGCGGGATCGCGCTCTCAACAAGCCGGGTCTACCGGCTCGTTGTACGAGCGCGAAGCCCTCACCGTCGTCGTCACGGAGACCCGCCCGGCACCCTCCTTGGAGTGCCGGGCGGGGGAGTCAGCGCACGAGACGGGCGTAGGCCCGCAGTTCCTCCGTGAAGATCTGGGGCTGCTCGAACGCGGCGAAGTGGCCGCCGGCGGGGATGTCGTTGTTGAAGTAGACGAGGTCCTTGTACGCCTTCTGCGCCCATACCTTCGGTGTGCGGACCAGTTCCGCGGGGAAGACGCTGAGGCCGACCGGCAGGTCGAGCACGGTCAGGCCGTGGCTGTTACGGGTGGCCTCCCAGTACAGCCGCGCCGAGGAGGCGGCCGTGTTCGTCAGCCAGTACAGGGTGATGTCGTCGAGCATGCGGTCGTAGCCGAGGACGCGTTCCGGGCGGTGGTCGCTGTCCGTCCAGTCCGTGAACTTCTCGAAGATCCACGCGGCCTGCCCCGTGGGCGAGTCGGCGAGTCCGTAGCCGATGGTCTGGGGGCGGGTGGCCTGTTCCCGGAAGTAGCCGGAGCCCTGCGTCTCGAAGACCTGCTGCTGGGCGATCGCGGCCTGTTCCTCCGGGGTGCTGTCGCCGAGGGCGGTGTTGCTCAGCAGGAACTCGGGCAGGTTGAGGTGCACGCCGAGCAGGCCGACCGGCCGCTGCTTGGCCATCTGCGTGGTGACGGCCGCTCCCCAGTCTCCGCCCTGGGCGATGTAGCGGCGGTAGCCCAGTCGCCGCATCAGCTCGATCCACGCGGAGGCGATGCGCCCGGGATCCCATCCGGTCCGCGTCGGCCGGTCGGAGAATCCGTACCCGGGCATCGAGGGGATGACGACGTGGAACGCGTCGCGGGCGCTGCCGCCGTACCGGGTGGGGTCGGTGAGGGGGCCGATCGTGTCGAGGAACTCGACGAAGGAGCCGGGCCAGCCGTGGTTGAGGATCACCGGCAGAGCGTCGGGGTGCTTGGACCGGACGTGCAGGAAGTGGATCCCCATCCCGTCGATCAGCGTGCGGTACTGGCCGGCCGCGTTCAGCCGGTTCTCCAGGTCACGCCAGTCGTACCGGGTGCGCCAGTGCTGGACGAGGGGGCGCAGCCGGCCGAGCTGGGCACCCTGGGAGCCGTCCTCGACGGTCTCCGCCTCCGGCAGCCGGGCCGCGGCCAGCCGACGCCGCAGGTCGTCGAGCGCGCTCTGCGGCACGCGGAGATGCAGCGGGGCGATGTCCGGTCCGGCCGGCGGCAGCGTGAGATCCGCGACGGTCGCGGCCTGGGCCGTAGGGGCGCCGACGGTCAGGCCCGCCGACAACGCCGAGGCCGCTCCGGCGACGGCGGCCGAGCGCAGGAAGCCACGACGGGTGTTCGCCCGCGGCGCCTCCCCGGCGAGGGGAGGTTCGGCGGAACGCGAGTCTCTGAACAAGGATCCTCCGTAAGTCACTGGATGATGAGGGGACCGGGAACCGCCGTCATGGCGGCGTCGGCGCCGCTGCCGGCCAAAGGCGCCATGCGGTGGGGGTGGCGTGCAGTGGGGCTCGGCCGGAGGTTCGCAAGGTCCACGTGGAAACACGGTGCCGCGCTCCTGGATGGTTCACCGACGCGCCGCGTCGGGGCGCGGTGTGCGAAGGCCCGCGCATCGTCGAACGTTGGGCCGTCGCTGTGTCGTGGTGCGGTCATGAGGTTCGTGAAGGAACCGGCGACCGTCGGGCTGCCGCGAACACAGGAGAGACATCATCGGCCGCCATCCGCGCCTTCTCCCGCACCTGGGCAGACGAACTGAGCGGGCGCGGCATCCGCGTCAACACCGTCTCCCCCGGCCTCATCACCACCCCGGCTTCGTCACCGGCACCGAGATCTTCGTCGACGGCGGCGCCAAGCAGGTGTAGTCCGGTCCGACCCCGCTAGGCAATGCCCGTCCGAGGCCATGATCTTCCCCCCTCAGAAGGACCGTGCAGTGTCCGCGGACGGTACGGGGACACCGTCTCGCACCCCGCCGTGCGTACCTCCGCGCACCTTGCTACCCCAGTTTCGGGACCGGGCGTCCGCTCATCGTCAGCCGACCGTCACTCTTTCGGCACTGGCCTTCGGGAGAGTGCGTCAGCAGGCAGACGCTCTCAGTCCAATGGGGGAACAATGAAGCTCGCGGGCAAGACACCGGTCATCACGGCGACACCGTGGGAATCCGCTCCGCCACCGCCAAGCGCATTCTCATGGAGGCGGCAAGGGCGTCACGGAGGGTGATGAGGAGCGACTCAGCACACTCGCAAGGAGTTGGCTGAGCTGGGGGACGCCTCGGTCGTACGAACCGGTGTGCGCAGCTTCGAAGACCTCGGTCTCCCGGCCACGTGTGCCGAGGACGCGGTCGGCGGTCGGCTCGACATCCTCTTCGTCAACGCCGGCGTCGCCCACTTCGGTCCTTTCGAGGAGCTCGACCACTCCCGCTTCCGATGATGAGATCGCGGTCAATTTCCGCGGCGTGTTCTTCATGGTCCGGAAGCTGACCCGGCTTCTGGTGGATGGCTCGTTGGCCGTGGTGAACGCCGGCAGTCCGGCTCAGGCCTCGTTGCCTGACCTGGCGGTCTACGGAGCCGCCAAGGTGCCGTGCGCTGCCTCGGCCGGTCTTTCGCCCATGAGCTGAAGGACCGCGGAATCTGGGTCAACGTCGTGGCCATCGCCTCGGCTGTGCTGCTCCTCGCCTCCGACGACCGCCGCTCCGTCCAGCCCTGCCACAGATGCACAGATGCACAGAACAAGGAGATCCATTGTGGCTACCTCAACGGCCATAGTCCGGACCGATCCGGATGTCATTGCCCTCGCCGAAGCCGTCCAGGGACAGGTATTCCTGGTTGACGACCCCGGGTACGCGGAAGCCTGCGCCACGTACAACCTGCTGACCCCCCTGTCGCCGGTCCTCGCGGTCGCCGCCTCGGGGCCGGCCGACGTCCAGGCCGCCGTGCGGTTCGCGACGGGGCGCGGGCTGGGCGTGGCTGTCCGCAACGGCGGTCATCAGGTGGTGCGGCCCACCGAGGACACCGTCCTGGTGAACCTTTCCGCAATGAGCGGGGTCACCGTCGATCCCACGGCCCGTACGGTGCGCATCGAGGGCGGTGCGCTGTGGGGTGACGTGATCGAGGCCGCCGCCAAGCACGACCTGGCACCGCTCAACGGCTCCAGCCCGACGGTCGGCGCCATCGGCTACTGCCTGGGCGGCGGTCACGGCCCCGTCCTGAGCAGGAAGTACGGCTATGCCGCCGAGCACGTGACCAGCATGGACGTAGTCCTGGCCAGCGGGGTGACGCAGCGAGTCACCGCCGCCTCGGATCCCCGTCTCTTCTTCGCCCTGCGAGGCGGCAAGGGCAACTTCGCCGTCGTGACGGCGGTGGAAATGGCGCTGTTCCCGGTCGCCCGCTTCTACGGCGGTGGGCTCTGGTTCCCCGGCGAGCAGCTCGCCGACGTGTTGCGCACCTGGCAGCCCTGGTGCGAACAGCTCCCCGACGAGTTCTCCACCTCGGTCGCGATCCAGCGCCTGCCCGATGACGAGATGCTGCCCCCGCCGCTGCGCGGCGCCTTCGTGGTGCACGTCCGCCTCGCCCACCTCGGCGACGCGGCGGAGGGCGAGGCGATGCTCGCACCGCTGCGCGCTCTTGGCCCCACGGTCCTCGACACCGTCGCGGACACGCCGTACCGCGAGGTCGCGGCCGTACACAGCGACCCCCCGCTGCCTCTGCCGTACGTCGACCGCAGCTCGGGCCTGCGTGAGCTGTCCGCCGAAGCGATCGACAGACTGGTCGAGTTGACCGGGCCCGGCTCGGACTGCCCCCTGGTCAGTGTCGAGATACGGCGGCTCGGCGGCGCGATGGACCGCGAGCCGCGGATACCCGACGCCGTGCCCAGCCGCGGCCTTCCCTACCAACTGTTCGCCTTCGGCGTCGGAGGCCCCGACCAGGCTGATGAGCTCCGCGCCTCCTTGGCCGGGCTGATCGACGGCATGAGCCCCTGGGCACACAAGGCCACGATGCTCAACTTCCTGTCCCCTGACGAGGCGACCGTTCCCGAGGAGGTGCTGGGCGTATACGGCGTGGAGCTGTATGCGCGGCTGGCGGCGCTCAAGTCGGCGTACGACCCGCTCAACGTGTTCCGGGCCAACTACAACATCGTGCCGCTTGTCGCATAGGCGACGCCGCCCGCCTTTCCCAGGTGGTCGTCCAGCAGGCGGCGGTGGGGCACCACCGCCGCCTGCGCGGCCGGAGAGTCCTCCCAGCGGGAGAGTTCCCCAGCGTATGTACGCAGCGGGTCATGGGTCGTGAATAGGCCTGGTTCCCGCTGGGTCCGCAGATGCGCACGGGTCAGCTCCGCGAGCAGCCGACGCACGGCCGACTCACCTGGTCGGCGTCGCATGCGGTGTACTGCTCCCCGTCTGGCCCCGGCCTTGCCGACCGGGTGGTGGGGCCGGTCACGCAGCACGCCCGGCGCGGAGACCGCCGGTGCCGTTCTCCACATCCGACTGACGATCGATTGACGACGTACCGGCGGCGCTCTGACTGGACGATTCGTCATGAACCCTCGCAGCGCCCCCTGTCGTAGTGGCCAGTGAGAAGCGGTGACGAAGGGAGATCGGTTCGTGGAACAACGATCGTCGGCCGGGGACGTCCGGGCCTTCGAGAGCCTGCTCATGGTCAGCCGTCTGCTGGAGGCGTCGGTCAACCAGGTGATCGAGAAGGAGTTCGGCATCACTTGGGAGGAGTACTCGGTTGTGTCGATCCAAGAGTCGTACGAGTCACGCCGTCGCGCGCCAGGAACGCAGGGGCCGGCTCACCCGGTCACCGTGCCCCAGGGACGCACGGGCGGCGCACGCCGCCCTCACGGCCGAGGGCGTCGCTCTCCTGCGACAGGTGGATGCGACATACGAGACCGCCGTACGCGACAGCCTCACCGCGCCCCGTGTCGGAACCCGACAAGTCGCTGATCTCGACGAGTTGCTCCAGTCGCTCATCGACGAGCTCAGTGACCCGGAGCCCGCGACGGGCTGTACGCGACTGCGGCTCGTACGCCCGTAGCCGCTCTCCTCTCCGCGCATACCACCCACCACCCACCACCCACTGTCACCTCAACTCGAATCAGGGCCTCATGACCGACAAGAAGACGATTGCAGTGCTCGGAGCCACCGGCCGCCAGGGCGGCGGCCTGGCCGATGCGATATTCAGCGCGTCCGACGGCGCCTTCGGCGTCCGCGCCCTCACCCGTAACCCCGGCTCGCAGAAGGCCCGAGCTCTCGCCTCCCGAGGCGCCGAGGTCGTCGCGGCGGACCTCGACGACGAGGAGTCGCTGCGCCGGGCCTTCGACGGCGCGTACGGCGTCTTCGCGGTGACGAACTTCTGGGAGCACATGTCGGCGAAGTCCGAACTCGCTCAGGCGGCCAACATCGCCCGTGCCGCGAAGGCTTCGGGCGCGGCGCACATCATCTGGTCGACCCTGGAGGACACCCGCCCGCACCTGCCCACGGACCGTGGCACCCACCCGACGCTGCAAGGGTCGTACAGCGTTCCGCACTTCGACGCCAAGGCGGAGGCCGACCGCTTCTTCGCCTACCTCGGCGTGCCCACCACCTATCTGCGGACCGCCCTGTACTGGGAGAACTTCCTCGACTCGCTCGCCCCGACCCGAGACGCGGACGACAGGCTCGTGCTCACCCTGCCGATCGGTGACGCCAGGCTGGCCGGCATCGCCGTCCAGGACATCGGTCTCACCGCCCTGGGCATCTTCACCCGGGGCCCCGCCCTGGCACGGGAGACCGTCAGCATCGCCGGACAGCACCTCACCGGGAAGGAGTTCGCCGCCGCCTTCAGCGAGGTGCTCGGGGAAGAGGTCGTCCACCAGCCCATGGACCACCACGAGTTCCGCGCACTACCGTTCCCCGGTGCCATGGAAATGGGCAACATGTTCCAGTACTACTGGGCGGCCGAGACTGACTTCACCGGGGCCCGTGACATCGAGGCGGTCCGCTCACTCAACCCCCGCCTGCAGGACTTCCGTACCTGGCTGGACGAGCACAGTTCGCACTTCATCTCATCATGAAGCACAGCCTCTCCTTCTCCCTCTCGGCGCTGTCGCGCGCGTGGTGTGACGGAGCCTTGACGCTCAGGTGCCGGGCTCCCGGCCTCAGGAGTTGCCGGACGAACTCGCCGCCACCGCGCTCGACCGAGGACGCGGTCGTCGCCGGACTCTTCCCGCCCAAGGACCGGCACATCAACTTCCTGGGCCGCTGCCTGTCAACAACAAGGCTGGGGGGACCCGGCCGGGGGCCTGCGCCCCTTCCGCGCCCCGGGCGCCGTCGAGGATGCTGAGGACAAGGATCGATCCCGCGCGTGAGCGGAGCACATCCTGTTCGGCGAGCCGCGGCCACGGCATGGGAGGGAAGTCCGCGCTGCGCGAGGAGTTCTAGCAGCCGCGCAACTCTTCGAGCCTGCCTTGCAACTGGTCGTGGACGGCGTCGTAGCCGGACGCGCCCAGAACCAGGCGACGGGCACGCCCCGTCGGCCGGCGACCGAGGACGGCCGCCACAGCTCGGTGCGGCGGGTGCTGTCGGCCGGCTCGATGGTCATCCGGGCTTCGACGATCCGTACCTCGAGCCTTCCGTAGCCGCGCTCAGCCCGGTACGTCCCGGCGCAGACGGTGGTCAGGCGGTGGTCAGGTAGGAGCCGTCCGGCAGCGGGCGGCGCACCGTCGGGCGCCGCTTGCGGGTCGAGCGCGGCAGGAAGGATGCGCCCGTGCCGGTCACTGCCTCCAAGAAGTCGTATGCGTCGTCGTAGGCGTCGGCCAGCAGCACCATCGAGGCGTCCAGGGGAGGCGGCAGGCGGCGTGCGTAGCTGAGTTTGCCGGTGGTGTCCGGGCCGAAGGCCGCGCCGAGCAGGGCGCGGGTACCGCACTCGACCAGCGCCACCAGGCGCAGCAGGGGGTGGCCGCATTCGGGCATCGGACCGCCGTGCTTGGGGAAGCGCCAGGTCACTGCTTCCTCGTCGGGGATGCTCAAGGTGGTGCCGTCCACCGCGACCGCCCGCAGAGCGCGGGAGAAGGTGCCGGACTGGGCCCGGGTGGCCACCGGACCGGCCAGGATCTCGAACAGACGGCGGGGCGGGGCGCTGTCCGGCCGGCGTCCCCCACATCCCGAAACCGCGTGATCAAACCCTGCATCAGATCCGGATCACCAGGAGTGGGATCACCTCTCCGCTCACGCGACGGCCAGTCCTGACACGGCACGGGACATACCGGGCAGCCAGCCGCTCACAACGTCGCCGTCAACCCTGGGGAGAATCGAGGTCAATGATCGCTGGGGGATCGCGTGAATTCCTTCACCAGTTTTTCCCGCAGAGACCATGACAGGTGTTCAGGTCAGATCCGGCCTATTTTGTGCCCACGATTGCATGCGATCCATTTGGCCTGCCAGAGCCAGCAGAGTCGCTTCGTCATGCGGGCGTCCCACTATCTGCACGCCCAGTGGCAGACCTGCTTCGGTGAAGCCGGCGGGCACGGACGCCGCCGGATTGCCCACCAGGTTCCACAACGTCATGTACGCGGTGTACTGCTGTGCTCCGAGCAGAGTCTTAATCCAGTTCTCTTCGTAGAGTTCACCGACCCGCAGCGCCGGGCGCGGAGTTACTGGACAGAGCAGGACATCAACCTTCTCGAACACCGTGTTGACTTTGGCCACAATTCTGTCACTGTACCGATGCGCCGCCGCGACGATGCGGTCCGGGTAGCGTCGCCCTAGAGCATGAAGCGACTGGACGCGTTTCGACAGATTTTGCGGCTCATCAACTGCTGCCACAGACTCGACGAGCGAACGGAAGAAGCGCGGCCCATAACTGAACATAGCGGTGGGATCCACCAGAGGAGGTTCGGTCAGTGAAACATCGTGCCCCAGGTCGGACAAAGCCCGAGCTGTGCGATGCACGGCCTCGCGGACCTCATGATGGATCCTGCCTCCGATGGGCCACGGTCTCAAAGAGACTCCAATCCGCAGAGTGCCGGGCTGCTGTGACGCGGCCTCAACAAAGGGCATGGCCGGAATCACAGCTCGGTGCCGGTCTCCGGGCTGTGACCCTTGCAGAACATCCATAAGGGTTGCGGCATCGGACACGGTCCGGGTGAGAGGGCCGACGACTGACAGCCCGGTCCACACCTCGGCGTGCGGCGCCAATGATATGCGTCCCCGCTGAGGCTTCAGTCCGAACAGGCCGGTTGCCGCGCTGGGCATTCTGATGGACCCGCCTCCATCGCTACCCAGCGCTGCAGCAGCGAGACCCCCGGCAACTGCAGCAGCGGCGCCGCCACTTGAACCGCCCGGGGAGTGATCCAGAGACCAGGGATTGCGCGTAGGGCCGGCGTGCGCTGTCTCGGTAAACGGCCACAGGCATAGCTCGGGAGCCCGTGTTCTGCCGAGTACGACAGCGCCTGCCCGGCGCAGTCGGCTTACCACTTCGGCGTCATCGGCGGCGATTGCGATCACAGCGTCTGTACCCATAGTCGTGGGAAGCCCAGCAACAGCTGTGTCCTCCTTAAGAGCAATCGGCACCCCTAGCAAAGGAACGTCGTGTCCTGCCTTGCGTCGAGCATCAGCCTGAGCCGCATATTTCCGTGCTTCATCGCGGAACACCACGCTAAATGCGTTCAGGGCAGGATCGAACCGCTCGATTCGGTCCAAATGCGCTTCAATCAGTTCGGCCGATGTTATCTTACCTGTACGCAAAAGAGCCAACTGGCCATTGACGCCGGCGAAGCACGCGTTGCTGAGAGCATCGTTCTTGTTGATTTTTTCCGTCATTGTGGGTGGGGTCTCCGCGATTTTAGAGAACTGCAACTTGGCGGCGCCGTATCCTGAGACTGAGGGTTTTGCTTTTCCGTTGGAAGGTGCAGCCGGGGTAAAGTACGTCCAGCGCGACCGGTCTGGTACCGAAATTGCACCTGCCTTCTCAATCTAGGCAT
Organism: Streptomyces sp. NPDC047072; assembly: GCF_040643855.1. Lineage (NCBI taxonomy): Bacteria > Bacillati > Actinomycetota > Actinomycetes > Kitasatosporales > Streptomycetaceae > Streptomyces > Streptomyces sp. NPDC047072. The sequence goes on from NZ_JBEYVC010000017.1 coordinate 98,093, forward strand.
ACAGCGTGCGGTCATGGAAGTTCCAGCCGGTGCTCTGGCAGAGAATGCAGTCCTTGCCGCCTGACCCGCAGACTCACCGACGAAGCCACCCCCCAACTGGCGCGGAACCTGGCCCGGGACCAAACACAAATCACCGGACCAAACGCTCAGTCAGAGAACCGCCGGTGGGCGGTCGCTCCGGACGGGCCGAACGACCTGGAACAACTCCCACAACTCGTCCGGCGCCAGCCACTCAACGATCCCCACCGCTGCCGTCGCCCGTGGTGGAGCTCGGGCGGCCGCTGTTCAAGGGCTTGATGATGACGACGGTGCTGGGTTTGCCGTCGCTGGACCCGTCGCCGGAGGATGGGTCGACCTTGCCCTGGATGACGTTCACGATGCCGTTGCCCTGCATCTTGACTACTGTGCTGCCGGCATCGCCGCCGAAGCCCCCATCGGAGCCCTTGCCTCCGGGGGCCATGGTGATGTTCGTGGTGCCGTTACCAGAGAAGGTGAACCTTCCGCCGCCTCCTTTGCCGCCCTGGGACCCGGGGCCGGAGCCCTCGCCGCCGGCGCCCAAGTTGATGTTCGTGGTGCCGTCATCAGAGATCTGGGCGACTACCTTGCCTCCCTTGCCGCCTAGGCCCCCGTCGAAGGCCGGGCCGCCGTCGCCCAAGTCGATGTTGCTCTCAACGCTAGTGCTCGTGGTCCGGCTCACGCCTTGGCCGTCAGGGGTGCCGACGCCTATGGAGCCGGCATCGCCGCCGATGCCCCCGCCAATACCGGCGCCGCCCTTGCCTGTGCTGATGTCGAAGCCGCGGCCGCTGGAGTTGTTGCCGTTTGTGCCGCTTGGAGCAGGTGTCGTCGTAGGACCGGTGTTCGTTGATGTGTTGGGCGTGGCCTCTGGCCCGTCACCGCCCTGGGAGGAGCGTGTGGTGTTCCCTGGGTTCGAGCCGTTCTTGGTGGGGATGGGTGGGGGATTGCGACGGCCGCCGCCTCCCGCGATGCCGCCGCCCGCCGCGCCCAGTGCTCCGGCACCCAGAATGGCTCCGAGGTCGAGGTTGTCGCCGCTGAGGGCCTGGTTGGCGGCTTCGTCTGCGGCGGATCCGGCGAAGTCATCGCCTGCCTGCTTGATGGCGTTGCCGAGGGAGTTGCTGACGGTTTTCGTGTTGTCGGCGGTGTTCTTGATGTTCTTGATGGATCCGCCGGTGTTCTTGAGGCCGGGGATGAATTTCGCGGCGCCTGCTGCGCCGCCCTTGATGAGGGAGCCGCCGGGGACGAAGCTGAGCAGGCCGAGCGCGAAGTCGCCAAGGTTGAAATTCCCGTTCGCCAGGGCTGATATCTGGTCGATCGCGAAGAGCGCTCCGCCCAGCAGAGCACCCGCGACCGGGAAGAACACCGACACCGCGGCGACCAGAATGCCCAGGAGGATCTTGACGAACGGGAAGTCCGCGAAGAAGTCGGCGATCTTCTGGAAGATGCTCCGCTCCGGGATGGCCTCGCTCGCCGCCCGGTCCAAGACGTCCTCGCACTGCCGCTGGGCGCTTTCCCGCATCTGGCGGGCCTGCTCGGCCAGACTCTTCGCCGCGTTCAGAGCGGACTGGCCGGCCTCGATCTCGTCCTGCCGCTTGGTGGCCGCGGACTTCTCCTCGTCCGTGGGGGAGTCCGACAGCTTGATCGGCCCCTGGTTGGCCTGGCCCGCGGCGCTGCCCGCCTGGTCCACCGCCTTGTCGAAAGTCTCTTGGGCCTCCCGGAGTCTGGGGGCGTAATCCGTGTAGGCCTGCGCGGCGTCATGGAAAGACGTCGCGGTCTTGCGCAGCTTGTCCGGGAGGTCCTCGCCGATCTTCTTGTTGAGCGCGTCGATCGCGTCACCCCGGCCACGGGAGATGTCGCCGTCCCGCTTGAGGACGTTGAGCGCCTTCTCCGCCGCGTCCCCGACATCCCGGTAACGCGTGATCAGACCCTGCATCAGATCCGGATCACCAGGGGTCGGATCGCTGTCCATCCCCACCAGCTCGAAGTCCTGCTGGCTGGAATGCCGCCGAGCCATACCCGTACCCTCCCCTGAATTGTTGGACTGTGCGCCTGTACGCCCGTGCGCGTCACTGCCCGCCGGTGACCTTCTCGCCCTTCGGGCCGACGGCGAACCACTTCCCGCCCAGGCCCTGGCCGTTGAGGTCGCCGGGCTTGCTGTCGCCCGTGTAGCGGTAGATCGGCCGGCCGCCGACCGTGATCTGGATCTGGCCGTCCTCGCGGCGGATGGCTCCGACCTCCTTCGGATTCACACCCGCCATGTAGACCTTGCCGCCCTCCTCGACGGTGACCGGCGGCCATTTGACGGCACAGGCGTCGTTGCAGGCCGACCGTGAGGGAGACGCCGAGTCGTCGTCGAAGCGGTACAGCGCGGCCTGGTTGATGTTGATCAGATGCTGTGCGGGCAGCTGGTCGCTCGTGACGGCTGACAGCTGGACCCAGCGCGGCGGTGCCTCCTGGACGGCCACTCCGACTACCGTGCCGCCGTTGCCGTTCAGGCCGGCCTGCGCCGCCGTGGAGTCGACGACCTGCAGTGCCGCGTTGCCGGCCGCCGGGGCCGAGGACGACGCGGCGCCCGAGGACGTGGACGCAGCAGGGGCGGACGACGCCGGGGTGGCCGACGCCGACTGTGAGGTGTCCCCGATCTGGATGGTCTTGCCGCAGCCCGACAGCGCGGTCACGCAGCACAGGGCGAGCGCGGGAGCGACGACAGCGCGGCGGAGCGCTCCGCGCCGGGCTGGGGGAGGGGGCATCGGGCCGGTGAAGAACATCATGACTGCAACACGAGACAGCGGTGGCCCGGAGTTCAACGATCCGCGCGCCGGTGAACGATCCGGGACCGCGGCACCGTGTTTCCGACGGGGATCCGGTTCTGGATCTGTTCCCGCCGCCGACCAACGAGGAAACGCATGGCGTCACAAGTAGTCATCCCCGGTGCCGAACTCGACGAAGCCCGCTCCACGCTGGGCTTCGTCCACGACTTCATCGACATCGGTCACCACACGTTCGACTTCGACGCGATGTTCGGCCGTGACCTGTCCCGGGGAGCCGCCCAGAACTTCGAGAACAGGTGGGAGGACGGCAAGAACCGTCTGAAGAAGCAGGTCAAGGAGATCCAGGACGCCATCGGCAACATCCTGGACTCGTTCGAGAAGACCGACCAGGACGCGGTGTCGAACCTCGACGACGGGAGCAGCGCATGACCCCCGACCACGACCGGAGCGGGCCCGCGCGGCGCTTTCTGCTGGACATCCCCGACCAGTGGCAGCAGGCCGACCTCAGTGGCGTGGCCATGGCCAGGGTACGGGCTCGTGCGCTGGCCGCCGCGGCCACACCGGGCGAACAGGCCCGTATCAACGACATGTTCCGCCAGGGCAGGGAACTGGCCGCGGCCGCCCGGCGGCACGGCGCGCTGCTGGCCGTCGGTACGGCGGACATGTATCCCGACGGTCTCTTCCTGGCGTACGGCATGGTGTTCGCGGTCAGCATGCCGGCCGGGCAGGAACTGACGCTGCCCGTGCTGTCCGCCCAGCTCGGCACCGCCACGGCCGGAGAGGTGCCGGCGGACCGCGTCGTGACGACGGCGGAGGTGCCTCACGTGGGTACGGTCGCCCGGGTCACCGGCACGGAGACCGCCCGTGTGACGGCCGACCTCAGCGTGAAGCTGCTGACCATGCACACCATGATGCCGGTGCCGGGCGGTGACCAGGACTTCCTCGTGGTCACGCTCGTCAGCCCCAATCTGCCGCTGAAGAGCGAGGTGTACGACCTGTTCGACGCCGTCTCCAGCACGTTCCGGTTCGTCGAGGACAGCGTCGCCGTCTGACGACGTCCACCCCATGGATATAGGGAGAGGCGCCCCCCACCGGCGGGGCCGCCTCTCCCTATATCCAGACCTCAGACCTCCGGCTCGGCATACGGCACCTGCACCCCCCGCAGCGTCCCATCCCCCAAGTGCAGCAACCCACGCCCCGGTTGCGGCGCCGCGCCGACCAGTCCCCGGGTCAGCCTGACCCCGATGACCTCGCCGTCGCCCAGTCCCTGGGGGGAGAGGAGCATTCCGCAGCGGTTGCGTTTCATCTGGCCCATCCAGCCGGCCAGGCTCAGCGACAGCGACTCGGCGTTGCCCGCGGCGAGCACGCCCCAGCCTGCGCCGGCGCCGCCGCGCGCGAGCAGGGCGAGATCGGAGTCGATCTCGGAGCCCATGAAGAGTTCCGCGTCGTCGATCACGATGACTCCGTTCTCCTCGGGTATCTGACCGAGCGCGCGCCGGAACTCGTCCACGGACACCTCGGCGTCCGTGATCACGTCCGCCACCCCCGGCCGGCCCTTCAGCGACCGCAGCGGCGAGCGACGGGGCGCGAGCACGAGCAGACCAGTCCCCGCGGCCAGCAGGGAGAGCGAGGCGGTGCACAGGGCGGTGCTGCGACCGGTGCGCGGAGGGCCGCCGATGACGAACGAGGGCACGTCGGACAGGTCGGGTCCGAGCGAGGTCAGGGTGTCGCCACCGACGGCCACCAGCGGCCTCATCGGCCCACCGGGCGCGTGCAGGGCCATGGCGTCGGCGTAGGAGATCCGGTCGGGGACGAGGTCCAGGCGGAGCGGGCGCCGGTGTCCGGGGATCGACCGCTCCCGCAGAGTGAGTTCGTGGCCCAGGTCGGTGAGGGCCTGCGCCTGCCCGGTCCCGGACAGGTCCTCGCCCAGGACGGCGATCTGTACGGCGCTGAGGTCCTGTACGCGGATGCCGCGCCCGGGAGCGGGCTGTGACGGGGCGGACTTGGAGGGGATGCCTACGCTGGAGTAGTCCTGCCGGTCGTTGAGGCGCAGTACGACCTTGTCCTCGGTGGTGCCTGAGAAGCGGCTGCCGCCCAGGGCCCGGTCCCCGGCGAGTACGACGTGGATGCCGGCGCCCGCTCCGTCGCGCAGCAGTCGTAGCAGCCGCTCCATGTAGCTGCCGTTGTCGTAGGTGCCGAACTCCCGCTCGAAGACCTCGAACCGGTCGATCATCAGCACGATGTGGGCGAGTCGTTCGCCCGGCGCCTGGGTGCCGCGCAGCTCGGTGAGGTCGGCGGTGCCGCGAGTGCCGAGGATGCTCTGCCGGGCGGTGAGTTCGGAGCCCAGGCGGTCCAGGAGCCGGCCGAGGCGTTCGGTCTGGCCCCGGTCGACGACCACACCGCAGTGCGGGAGCGCGGTCAGGGCGTTGAGCGCGCCGTTCCCGCAGTCGATGCCGTACAGGTGCACGTCGTCGGCTCCGTGGGCCTGTGCGAGAGCCGCGGCCAGGGTGCGCAGGGTCTGCGAGCGGCCGCTGCGGGGCGAGCCCACGATGTGCAGGTGGCCCGCCCGGTCGACGTCGAACGTGAGCGCGGTGCGCGCCTGCTGGGCCGGGAGGTCCACGAGGCCGTACTCGACCGGGGGCAGTGCAGCCGGTCGGTCGGTGCCGGATGCGGGCGCGGGCGGTGGTGTCCAGGTCAGGGTCTCGGGCAGCGGCGGCAGCCAGGGGCTTGGCTGGCGTGGCGTTCCCTGGAGTTCGGCCGCGCGGGCGATGACCCCGGCCAGGACGGCGAGGTCGGTGACGGCCTCGCTGCGGTTCGCCCCGGAGCCTCGTACGGTCGTCGCGGGCAGCGGGCCGCCGAGGTTGAGCCAGGTGACCGGCTCCGCGCTCACCGTGATCGGGGCGTCGTCCGCGGCCGTTCCGCCGGGGCGCCGGCCGCCGACCCGTCCCGCCTGGAACGGCAGCAGGGCCGAGGGGCCCAGGCGGGCGTAGGCGCGCCCGGGGGTGGCCGGTGAGATGTCGCCGGAGTCGGGGGCGTCGATGATGTCCCGGCTCTCGGAGGTGTCCGTGGTGCGCAGCGCGATCCGCAGGTTGGTGTTGGCCCGGATGTCCGGGGTGACGGCACCGCCCGGGCGCTGGGTCGCCAGGACCAGGTGGATGCCGAGGGACCGGCCCCGCTGGGCGATGTTGACCAACCCGGTGATGAAGTCGGGGAGTTCGCGGACCATCGAGGCGAACTCGTCGATGACCAGGACCAGTCGGGGCAGCGGCGGCAGTACGTTGCCACCGCGGGCGCGCTTGTCGAGGTAGTCCACGACGTCCTTGGCGCCGGCCGCCGCCAACTGCGTTTCCCGACGCCGGAGTTCGGCGCCGAGCGAGATGAGCGCGCGCTCCACTTCCTGGGTGTCGAGGTCGGTGACGAGACCGACGGTGTGCGGCAGTTCGGCACACTCCGCGAACGCGCTGCCGCCCTTGTAGTCGACGAGGACGAACGTCATCTCGTCCGGTCGGTTGACCACCGCGAGGGTGGCGACGAGAGTCTGCAGCAGCTCCGACTTGCCGCTGCCGGTGGTACCCGCGATGAGCGCGTGCGGGCCGTCCTGGACCAGGTCGACGGCGAAGTCCCCGTCGTAGCCGGTGCCGAGCACGGCTCGGGTGCTGCGGCCCCCGAGCGACCAGCCGGCCACCACCGCGTCCGGGGTCGGCGGTTCGATGCCCAGCACGTCCAGCAGCCGTACGGAGCCGGGCAGCGCGTTCTCCTCGTTGTCGCCGACGCCGCGCAGCGGGGCCAGCGCACGCGCGAAATGCTCGTACCAGTAGGGATTCGGCGAGTCGGCCCGCACGCCGTCGAGTTCGCCGCCGCCGTCGGTCCGCAGCCGGAGCGACTGCGTGCCGGGGGTGAGGACGACGACGGCGCCGCACTCCTCCGGCAGCAGCTGTTCCTCGCGGTCGATGCAGAGCGTGTACACGCCGACGGACGGGCCGTCCCGCAGCAGTGCGATCACGCCGGGCAGCGACCGGGCACGGCGGGCCTGTTCCAGTACGACCAGGATGTCCGGGTGGCCGGTCACCCCGCCGCGGGTGAGTTCCGGGCCGGCCGCGATGCGGGAGGCCACCAGCTGACCCAGTTCGCCTACGCGGCGCGCCAGGGACTCCGCGGTGCTCCCGACGAGGGCGTACGCGTCCTCGCCCTGTGCCCGGGCGTGCGGCAGCCAGCGGGTCCAGGACCATTCCTGCTCGCCGTCCGGGCCGGCGAGTACGACGACCCGCAGGTCGCTCGGGCTGTGCAGGGCGGCGGCCTGGGCCGTCACCCAGCTTGCCAGCCGGGTCGCGCCCGGCCCCGCGAAGCCCGCGGCCCCGGAGCGGCGCAGCGACACGGAGACCGGCACCTGGTTCAGCCGGGGCACGGTGGTGCGCCGGTGCTCGTCCTGGGTGGGGTCCTCCACGGTCAGGGACGACGGCAGATCGGTGGTACCGACCCGGACGGACAGGAAGTCGGGGTCCTTCCAGCGGCGTTCCCACAGCCGTTCGGAGGGCTGGGCCGCCATCTGGAGGAGTGCCGCCGGATCGGGCAGCGAGAGGCGGAGGTTGAGCTGTTCGTCGAGGACCGCGCCGTTGATGTCGGCCTTCACCCGGCGCAGTGTCTCCTCGTGCTCCTTCTTCTGCTCCAGGTACTTGACCATCGCCTGCTTGCGTCCGCCGAACTGGGTGGCCAGCGCGGCGATCGGGGAGAGCAGGGCGATGAAGACGAGTGACCACCGGTGGGTGACCAGGATGGCTATCGCGACGCTGCCCGCCGGGAGCAGCAGGATCGGCAGCAGCGGGATCGGCCGCTTGTCGGGCTTCGTCGGCGGTGCGGGCAGCCGGAACTTCGCGCCCGCCGCCGGTGGCAGAAAGCGCGGCGGCCTGTTGAACTCGAGCCCCATGCCGTCGGGCGCCACGGTCAGCGGCGCCCGCCGCGTGGGCTGGGCCGTCAGCTCCAACAGGTGCGCGCCGACCTGCAGTTGGCTGCCCGCCTGCCACGCCGAGGAGTCCGGCACGGGCTTGCCGTCCAGCAACACGCCCTCGCGGGCGGACAGTTCCGCGCTCCCGTCGACCCGGACCCGGACCCGCGCCGCCCTGGACGGCGCGTCACCGAGGAGACGGATCGGGCAGCCCGGGGCGCCGCCGATGTCGTAGTCGCCCGGCACCAGGCGGAACACGGTGCCGGCGCCCGGTCCCGACACCACCCGGACCTCGGTACGTCCCTCGGGAGCCGGCCCGCTGGGCACGGGAGCACCCAGACCGAGGTCCATGCCGTCGCGGATTCCCGCTTCCTGGATGGTGACGGAGGGGTCGGCGGGGGCCGAGCCGACATAGAGCACCGGGCCGGCGCCCACCGTCCCCTCCGCAGGATTCGCCGACGCGGCTCCGACCGATCGCGCCAGCTCCTTGGCGAACCGGCCTACCGGCGCGGAAGGTTCGGTCTCGACCGCGACGGTGGTCGACACCCTGTCGCCCTGCGGTTCTCGAACACTGACGGTCAATCGCACTGCTCGTCGTCTTCTCTCTGTGGAGGGTTCTCTGTGGAGGGTGATGGGTCGCCGGAGCGGCGGTCAGTTCAGGTTGCTTCCGAGCTGACTGTCCGTCTGGTCGAAGGCGTCGCCGACCGACCTGACGTAATTCCCGATGCCCTGGAGCGACTCGTTCATCTTCTGGAAGCTGCTGGCGAACTCGTCGAAGAACGGCGAGAACTTCTGCTGAGCCGCCGGGGTGCTGTACCCGTTGGCCAGCAGGTTCTGGATCTTGTTCTTGACCTCGTTGAGCTTGTCCTGAAGCTGCGAGAAGTCACTCAGGAGGGCCTGGGACGTGCTGGAGGTTTCGTCAGAGTTGACATTGAAGTTGGGCATGACACTGCTCCTTCGGTGTGCGTGATTCCGCCCCCGTGCCACGGTCCGTGATCTACCGGGCGGCGTCGCCGGATACACGAGACCGGCCCACCGGAAGGTTCATGCGGCGAAGACAGGGGCGCGCGCCCGGCCGTCGAACGTTCCGACGGGCCGTCCCCGTGTAGTCGTTACACGTCAACGCCGGAAAACCGAGGTGGACACAATGAGCGACAGTCCCGGAGCCAAGGCCGGGAGCGGTGCACGACCGGCCACGGCGCGCCGCCCGTTGCAGGCCCTCATCGGGCTGCTGATCGTCTGTCTCGCCGGGCTCGGTGTCGCCGCTGCCGCGGCGGCGGCCGACGGTGACCTGGTCAAGGTCTTCGTGGTGCGGGATCCGGCGCAGACGGGCGGTACGCCGGTCACCCTCCCAGAGATCGCGAAGGCCACTCTCGGCGACGAGAGCCGGGCAGGTGACATCTTCGCCCTCAACCGCGGCCTCGTGCAGAAGGACGGTTCCAGCCTGGACAGTCCCGACGAATCCCTCCACTCCGGCTGGATCCTGCGGCTGCCCGAGGACGCTTCGGGACCCGATGTGCAGCTCGCGCGGGACACCTCGGGAGGAGCGGCCACGGGTTCCGGGGATCAGCCCCGGGGAACGACCGCGCCGACGGACAGCGGTTCGTCCACGGGACAGACCACCGTGTTCGCCATCCCGCTGGCCTCCGCCGTCGCGGTGGCCGCCGCGTTCGTGCTCGCCCTGGTGACGGTGGCCATCGTGAGCCGTCGCGGGATCAGGTCCTGGGCCGCCGCCGTCGGCCGCGCGGTGCGCCGACTGGGCGATCCCGCCCGGCGCCGACGCCGTCTCGCCGTACGACGCTCCACCGGCCTTCGCTTCGCGACCGACACCGACTCCGTGCGACGGGCGTACGAGACCCTCGGCGACCTCGCGGCCACCCCTCGGCGACCCGCCCTCCCCGTCCACGCGCTGCGGGTGGACGACACCGGCGTGACGGCGTGGCTCGACGCACCGGACGCTCCCGACGACTCATGGACTCACGTCGAGGGCCCGCGCTGGCAGCGCGCCGCGTCCGCCGGCGGCCGGCCGGCTCGGCCCGGTGCCGCGGCACCGTCCGACTCCGGTGAGGCGCTCCTGGTCAGGGTGGGTACCGACCAGGACGACTGCCCGGTCTTCGTCGACCTCAGCCGGCTCGACGGTGTGCTCAGCGTGACCGGGAACGCCGCGGTGGCCCGTGACGTGGTGCAGAACCTGCTGGCCGAGGTCTCCCGCAACCGGCCTGGGACTCCCGTCTCCGTACTCGGCGGGGCGGACGGCTCGCCGCCGCCCGTCGTGCCGTCGGGACTGAGCCCACTCACCCGTGTCGAACCGCCCGCGGCCAAGGCGGACACCGTCGCGACGGGCACGGTGAGTTCCCCCGCGCACCGGCACCCGGTCGTCGGCCTGGTCGTGGTGGCCGGAACCCCGGGGCCACGCGAGACGGCGGAACTGGAGGCCCTCTGTGGGCAGGGGGGCGCGGGGTGGACGGGGCTGGTCTACGGGGACGCCACCGGCGCCCACTGGCAGTGGCACGTGGACGACGAGGGATGGGTGACGGTCCCGGTTCTGCCCCTCCGGCTGACCGTGCCGGCCTGACGCGGGCGCTGTATCAAGCCACCCTTGCCCGACAACTCCATGGAGAGACGACGATGTTCAGCACCATGCAGGACGTGCCACTGACTGTGACGCGCATCCTGAACCACGGAATGCGCCTGCACGGCAGCTCTCACCTCACCACGTGGAGGGGCGGGGGCGAGCCGCAGCGCCGCTCGTTCGCCGAAGTCGGCTGCCGGGCCTTTCAGTTGGCGAACGCCCTGCGCGACGAGCTGGGTGTGCAGGGCGCCGACCGGGTCGCGACGCTGATGTGGAACAACGCCGAGCACGTCGAGGCGTACTTCGCGATCCCCGCGATGGGCGCGGTCCTGCACACCCTCAACCTCCGGCTGCCCGCAGAGCAGTTGGCGTGGATCGTCAACCACGCCGCCGACCGGGTGATCATCGTCGACGGCTCGCTGATCCCGCTGCTCGCCCCGCTGCTCCCGCACCTCAAGACGGTCGAGCACGTCGTTGTTTCCGGACCGGGCGACCGCTCCCCGCTCGAAGGCGCCCACGCGCGCGTGCACGACTACGAGGAGCTGATCGCGGACTGCCCGACGACCTTCGACTGGCCGGAGATCGACGAACGCCAGGCCGCCGCGATGTGCTACACCTCCGGCACCACCGGCGACCCCAAGGGCGTGGTCTACAGCCACCGTTCGATCTACCTGCACTCCATGCAGGTCAACATGACCCAGTCGATGGGCCTGACCGACCAGGACACGACGCTGATCGTCGTTCCCCAGTTCCATGTGAACGCCTGGGGACTACCGCATGCCTTGTTTATGACCGGCGTGAACATGCTGATGCCGGACCGCTTCCTCCAGCCCGCGCCACTCGCCGAGATGATCGAGGCCGAGCGTCCGACGCACGCGGCGGCTGTCCCGACCATCTGGCAGGGCCTGCTCGCCGAACTGACCGCGAAGCCCCGCGACGTCTCGTCCCTCACCCAGGTCACCATCGGCGGCTCGGCCTGCCCGCCCGCCCTCATGGAGGCGTTCGACAAGCTGGGCATGCGGGTCTGCCACGCCTGGGGCATGACGGAGACGTCCCCGCTGGGTACCGTCTCCCGTCCGCCGGCCGAAGTGGTGGGCACGGAGCGGGAGTTCGCGTACCGGCTGACCCAGGGCCGCTTCCCGGCGTCCGTCGAGGCCCGACTCACCGGTCCCGGCGGGGAGCGCCTGCCCTGGGACGGCGAGTCGGCGGGCGAGCTGGAGGTGCGCGGCCCCTGGATCGCGGGCGCCTACTACAACGGCCCGGACCGCGAACCCCTGCGCCCCGCCGACAAGTTCAGCGAGGACGGCTGGCTCAAGACCGGTGACGTCGGCACCATCTCCGCCGACGGCTTCCTCACCCTCACCGACCGCGCGAAGGACGTCATCAAGTCCGGCGGCGAGTGGATCTCCTCCGTCGAGCTGGAGAACGCGCTGATGTCCCACCCGGACGTCGCCGAGGCAGCGGTCGTCGCCGTCCCCGACGACAAGTGGGGCGAACGCCCGCTGGCCACGGTCGTGTTGAAGGACGGCTCCACCGCCGACTTCGAGACCCTGCGGACCTTCCTGGCCGCCGAGGGCAAGATCGCCAAGTGGCAGCTCCCGGAGCGCTGGACGGTCATCGAGTCGGTCCCGAAGACGAGCGTCGGCAAGTTCGACAAGAAGGTCCTGCGCAGGCGCTACGCCGACGGAGACCTGGACGTCACCAGGCTCTGACAGAGGCCCGGGGGGCGATCCGATCCGGGGCGGTGTCCGTAC
>NZ_JBEYVC010000018.1:0-109466 GCF_040643855.1 Streptomyces sp. NPDC047072
GTCCGTAGTCGCGGCGGGAAAGCCGAGGGAGAGTCGTAGTGCCGGGGTGGGGGCCGGGGTGGGGTTCGGGCGAGGGTTCGGGCCGGGTGGCGGTGTCGGCGTCAGTGCCGGTGCTGGTGTCGGCCTCGGTGCCGAGCAGGGCGGACACGAGGCGGTCCGCCTCGGCGTCGCGTCCGGTCAGCCGGTGCGGAGGGGCGGGGAGCTGGGCGGGCGGCGACAGGACGGGTCTCCTGCCGGGGCGGCCGCGTCGCACACGGGGGGTGGGGCGGCCGACGTGGGCGGGGGTGGGGGGCGAGCCGGTTGCCGGGGTGGTGGTCGGGGTGCGGGTCCGGTCCCCGTGGTTCGGCATACGGTCCGTCAGGTCGGGGGTGTTCGCGAGGTTCCGTGCGTGGTCGGCCTGGTCGGCGAGGTCTCCGGTGTCCCGCATGTGGTCCGTCCGGTCGGCGGGGTCTCCGGTGTCCCGCGTGTGGCCCGTCCGGTCGGCGGGGTCTCCGGTGTCCCGCAGGCGGTCCGTGCGGTCGGCGGGGTCCCCGTTGTCCCGTGCGTGGTCCGCCTGGTTGGTGAGGCCTCCGGTGTCCCGCATGGGGTCGGCCCGGTCGGCGGGGTCTCCGATGTTCCGCAGGCGGTCCGTGCGGTCGGCGGTCTCCCCGATGTTCCGCACGCCGTCCGCAGGACCCGTGGCGTCCCGGGTGTCGCCTGTCAGGAGGCGGGTGTGGAGGTCGCGTAAGGCGTGGCTCGGCTCGATTCCCAGTTCGGTGCGGAGCACCCGGTGGCCGTCCCGGTACACCCGTAGAGCCTCCGCGCGGCGCCCGCAGCGGTGCAGGGCCGCCATGAGCAGGCCGCGCGGCCGCTCCCGCAGTGGCTGTCCGGCCACCAGCCGGGTCAGCTCACCCACCAGCTCGGCCCCACCGCCCGCCGCCAGCCGCGCGTCGAGCATCTCCTCGACGGCGGTCATCCGCATCTCCTCCAGCCGTGCCGCCTCCAGCTGGAGCGACGAGGTCGCCGGGCCGCCGAGCGCGGGCCCGCGCCACAGGCCGAGCGCCGCCTCCAGGGTGTTCGCGGCCGTCGCGTGCTCGCCCCTGCCCGCCTCCGTACGGCCGCGTTCCAGCAGTTCCTGGAAGCGGCGCAGATCGAGTCCGTCCGGCCCCGGAAGGAAGAGGTAGCCGCCGGGCCGGGTCACGATCACCTCGGGACGGTCCGGCCGGTGCAGCACCCCTCTGAGCCGGGACACATAGCTCTGCACCAGCTTGGCGGCCGTGTCCGGCGGGTCCTCACCCCATACGGCGTCGATCAGCCGGTCGACCGACACCACCCGCCCGGCGTCGAGCAGCCCGGCCGAGAGCAGCGCGGTCGGCTTCCGCGCGAACGGTGCCAAGGGCCGGCCCGAAGCCCATACCTCCACAGGGCCGAGCAGACGGAACTCCACTTTTCCCCCCGAAATATCCCCCGAATATCCCGCGTCCAGGATCCGCGCTCACCAGCCGGTCGAACAACCCCAGAACCAGCCGCCACTGCACGGCCATTGCGCCAGGACTGCACCGGGACTGCGCCCCGCTTGCAGCACCCGGTCCGACAGTGGTTCCGGCCGGACGCCCGCCCGCGGCGCGAGCGGGAGCGCTCCGGTCCCGCCGCAGGCAACTCCTACAGGGGGAAAACAATGATCCGTAAGCGCATCGTCTCGCTGCTGGTGGCCGGTCTCGCGACCATGGGTGTCGCCGGCGCCCTGCCGCTCGTCACCGCGGCACCCGCCCAGGCCGCGATCATCTCCGGCCGCTGCGAGTACACCGGCAGCCAGCCCGAGCTCTCCTACGCGCCCAGCGCGTACAAGATCGCGGTGAAGCAGGCGCAGTGCGAGCTGAACTGGGCCATGACCGGTGACAACCTCACGGTGGACGGCTACTTCGGCTCGAACACCCGGGCCGCGGTGGTGAGGTTCCAGCGCTGTGTGGGCATCGACGACGACGGCATCATCGGTCCCATCACCTGGGGGCAGCTCAACTACTGGGCCGCGTCGAGCTCCTACGCCTGCTGACGCACGGCCGTAGCACTCCCTGATGCCGGTCCCCGAGCACCCGGGGCCCGGCCCCCGAGGCGGCGCCACACCCCGGCGCCGCCTCGGCACGTGGCGAACACCCTGGATCACCCCGCGACCGACCGACGACCGGTCTCTGCCCGGCCCGCCGACCGACCGACGACCGGTCTCTGCCCGACCGTCGACCGACCGCCGACCGGTCTCTGCCCGACCCGCCGACGGACCCCTGACCGCGCCCCTACGCCGCTCCCCCCGACCGCGCCCCTACGACGTGAGCGCCGCCGGAGTCGCCCGGCGTCGGAAGACGAACGCCGTGCCCACGCCCGCTATGAGGCCCAGCAGGTGCGCCTGCCAGCTCACCCCCGTCTGGGTCGGGGCCAGGCCCGCCAGGATCGCGCCGCCCCACACCGCGCCGACCAGCAGGCCCGCCACGACTCCCCACGGGCGGCGCTCCACGAAGCCGCTCACCAGGAGGTAGCCGAAGAGGCCGAAGATCAGGCCGGACGCGCCCGCCGTGTTGGTGTGGGCCGGGGCTATCAGCCAGACCCCGAGCCCGTCGGCCACGATGATCGCCGCGCAGATCATCGCGAAACGCCGGATGCCTCCCAGCGCCGCGAGGAAGCCCATGACCAGGAGCGGGACGCTGTTCGCCGCCACATGGGCGAACCCGAAGTGGATGAAGGCGGCCGGGACGACGTCGACCAGCTCGGACGGCTCGCGCGGGGTGATGCCCAGCCCGTCCAGCGCGTGCCCGCTCACCACGTCGACCACTTCGAGCACCCACAGCAACGCCACCCAGCCCAGCATCAGCTTGGCCGCGGCCTTCGCCCTGTCGCCCTGGGTCCACTCCAGTCGCGTATCCGTCATGACAGCCCCCTCACCCGTCCCCACCTGAGAACGCCCCGACCCCCTTGGCCGGTTCCCACCCCGCAGCGCCGGATAGGCTCGGGGGTGTGAACCCAGTCAAGCCAGGAGAGATGCGCCGTACGCCTTGGATCGTAGGGGTCTCCGGCGCCTCCGGCACCCCGTATGCCGCGTCGGTGCTCCGGGCCCTCCTCGACGCCGGCGAGGCAGTCGACCTCGTCGTGTCCCGGGCCTCCCGGCTGACCCTCCTCGACGAGACCGGTATCTCCTTCCGGGACGCCCACTGGCAGGACGACCTGCGCGAATGGCTGGCCCGGGGCGCCGACGGCAAGCCCGGCACGCACGAGGCCGACATCAGCGGCGTGCGGTACTGGAACGCCGGGGACCTCGCCGCGGGCCCGTCCTCGGGGTCGTACCCCAGCAAAGGGATGCTGATCGTCCCCGCCTCCACGGCCTGCGTCGCCGGTGTCGCCCTCGGGCTCTCGAAGGATCTGCTCCAGCGCGCGGCGAGCGTCACACTGAAGGAGCGGCGGCCGCTGGTCGTGGCCGTACGGGAGACCCCCCTGAACGGCCAGACCCTCCGGCACCTCGTCACGCTGGACGACGCCGGTGCGAGCGTGGTCCCGGCCTCGCCCGGCTTCTACGCGGGCGCCACCCACATCCAGGACCTGGTGGACTTCGTCGCCGGGCGGGTGCTGGACGCGGCGGGCGTCGAGCACGGGCTGTACCGGCGCTGGCGGGGCGAGCTGGGCGGCGGGGCGGGCACCGACCGGTAGGGCACGGCACAGCAGTACCTCTCATCACTTACGGCACTTTTCAGTGGAAGGCTTCGATCGCATGGACGCGGTGGACAGGCAGCTCATCCAGGCCCTGAGGGAGAACGGCCGGGCCTCGTACGCGGAGCTGGGACGCCTCGTCGGCCTGTCGGGACCCAGCGTCACCGACCGCATCAACCGGCTGGAGGCGGCCGGTGTCATCACCGGCTACCGCGCCACCGTGAACGCCGCCTCGCTCGGCCTCGGCGTCACCGCCCTCATCGGTATCTCGCTCTCCGACGCGACCGACCACGAGGACGTGGCCCGGCGGCTGAAGGACCTCTCCGAGATCGAGGACTGCTGGTTCATCGCGGGCGACGACTCGTACATGCTCAAGGTGCGGGCCACCGACGTCGACGGCCTGGAGAAGACCATCCGGCGGCTGTCCGGCACCAAGGGCGTCTCCCGTACCCGTACCACGATCGTGCTGTCCACCAAGTGGGAGAACCGGGTCGGGGAGCTGCCCGAGGAGGCGTAGACGTACGGTGGGACAGGTCGTCGTAGAAAGGGTGTCGTATGGACGTCGGGCTCAAGCGCGAGCTGGAGGAGAAGGTCGGGGCCGGTGAGCGGCTGACCCGTGAGGACGGCATCGCGCTGTACGAGTCGGACGACCTGGCCTGGCTGGGCGGACTCGCGCACGAGGTGCGGACGCGCAAGAACGGCGACGTGGTCCACTTCAACGTCAACCGGCATCTCAACATGACGAACGTGTGCACGGCGTCCTGCGCGTACTGCTCCTTCCAGCGCAAGCCGGGGGAGAAGGACGCGTACACGATGCGCATCGAGGAGGCGGTGAAGCTCGCGACGGAGATGGAGAGCGAGAACCTCACCGAACTCCACATCGTCAACGGCCTGCACCCGAACCTGCCGTGGCGCTACTACCCGCGCTCGCTGCGGGAGTTGAAGGCGGCGCTGCCTCAGGTGTCCCTGAAGGCCTTCACGGCGACGGAGATCCACCACTTCGAGACGATCTCGGGTCTCTCGGCGTCGGAGATCCTGGACGAACTGATCGACGCGGGCCTGGAGTCGCTGACCGGCGGTGGCGCGGAGATCTTCGACTGGGAGGTCCGCCAGCACATCGTAGACCACAGGACCCACTGGGAGGACTGGTCGCGGATCCACCGTCTGGCGCACGAGAAGGGTCTGAAGACCCCGAGCACGATGCTCTACGGCCATATCGAGGAGCCGCGCCACCGGGTGGACCACGTCCTGCGCCTCCGCGAACTCCAGGACGAGACCGGCGGGTTCCAGGTCTTCATCCCGCTGCGCTACCAGCACGACTTCGTGGACATGAAGGACGGCAAGGTCCGCAACAGGTTGCAGGCCCGTACCCAGATGGCGACCGGCGCCGAGGCGCTGAAGACCTTCGCGGTCTCCCGCCTCCTCTTCGACAACGTCCCGCACGTCAAGGTCTTCTGGGTGATGCACGGCGTCCAGACCGCGCAGCTCGCACTTCAGCACGGCGCGGACGACATGGACGGCTCGGTGGTCGAGTACAAGATCACCCACGACGCGGACAACTACGGCACGCCCAACAAACTGACCCGCGAGGACCTCCTCGACCTGATCCGCGACGCGGGCTTCCGCCCGGTGGAACGGAACACCCGCTACGAGATCATCCGCGAGTACGACGGCCCGAACCCGACCCGCCGCGAATCCCCCCAGCCGATGCGCGTGTGAAGGGCTTCCCCCAGCTCAAAGGGGGGAATTGAATGGGCTTGCTGACCCGGCAGCCAGGGGTGACGGCGACCTTTCCTTCCGAGGCGGCCACCGACTGCGCTTCTCCGCCGACGGCTCCCTCGTCTCGGTCCGCTGTGAGTCGGAGACCGACTGGCGGCCCGATCCCGAGGTGGAGGCGTTCGCCGAGTCTCTCGTCGTCACGGCACCGAAAGTGGCCCACGAGGCGCCCTTCGCGCAATGTCGGACAGATGTGGCGGCGGTGATTTCGGCCGGCTGATCCGGCTCGCGACATGGAGGCTTGGACGAGGGGTACTCGGGTGGTATGAGTCCGCGGACCTCCGCTCCGGAGGAGCGGTACAGTGCCGAGCCCTTTGTTCCGGAACGGGGCGGGCTTTCCGGGTTGCGGAGGGCGGCGGCGGAGTGCCGGGGCTGTCCGTTGCACCGGGACGCCACGCAGACCGTGTTCGGGGCGGGGAGGGTGGACGCGCGGGTGATGCTCGTCGGGGAGCAGCCCGGGGATCAGGAGGACCGGCAGGGGAAGCCGTTCGTCGGACCCGCCGGGAAGCTGCTCGACCGCGCTCTCGCGGAGGCGGGGATCGATCCCGACCAGGCGTATGTCACCAACGCCGTCAAGCACTTCAAGTTCACGCAGCCCGAGCCCAAGAAGCGGCGGATCCACAAGGCTCCGACGCTGCGGGAGATGACCGCCTGCGGGCCGTGGCTGGCCGCCGAACTCGCCGTAGTCAAGCCGGAGTTGATCGTCGTACTCGGGGCCACCGCCGGGAAGGCCCTCCTCGGCTCCTCCTTCCGCGTCACGCAGGTGCGCGGAACCGTGCTGGAGGAGGAGATCCACGGGAGGCCGGAGCGGCTGGTGCCCACCGTGCACCCGTCCTCCGTGCTGCGGTCGGACGACCGCGAGGCGGCGTACCGGGGGCTGGTCGCGGATCTCGAGGTGGCGGCACGCGTGCTGTCGTAAGGCTTACGATGGCGCTGTGTCCCTTACGTTTACTCTCGACCCGGCCGTCACTCCCGCCCTCCGCGACGGCATCCTCGACCTGTGGACGGACGTCAGCAACGCGGGCGGTGCCGTCGGTTTCGTCGCGCCCGTGGAGCGCGAGACCATACGCCCCGAGCTGGTGAAGCACTTCGCGGCGATGGCGGACGGCCGCGCCCGGCTGCTGGTCGGACACGACGCGGACGGACGGGTCGCGGCCACCGCGTTCCTCACCTTCAACACGCACCGGCTGATGACCCACTGGCTCTGGCTCTACACGGTGATGGTCCACCCCCGCCACCAGGGCGGCGGCTACGGCCGCGACCTGCTCGCCGCCGCCGCGGACGCGGCCCGCGGGATCGACGGCATCGAGGCGATCCGGCTCACCTGCCGCGGCGGCCTCGGCCTGGAGCGCTTCTACGGCTCCTGCGGCTACAAGGAGGTCGGCCGGATCCCCGGCGCGATACGGGTCGCCCCCGGGGACGACCGCGACGACGTGATCATGCTGCTGCCGCTCACCTGACCCCCGTCGAAGATCGCGTGCCCGGCGTGCTTCACTGGACGGTGCCCCATTTATGAACCGGAAGAGTGGATTGACATGCTCCGCTACACGCTGATGCGCCTCGGGATCTTCGTGGGCTGCCTCGTGGTCGTCTGGGGCCTCGTCTACTCGGGCCTCGCCCCGCGCGGCCTGGGCGCCTCCAACGGCATGTGGATCGTCCTGCTCTCGCTCCTGATCTCGGCCCCGATCAGCTTCGTGGCCCTCCGCAAGGAACGCGACCGCGCCTCCATCCAGGTCGCCCAGCGGGTCGACCGGATGAAGAGCAACCTGGAGGCGAACCGCTCCCAGGAGGACGAGGCGGTCGACGAGGCCGCCGCCCGCTCCCAGGGCCAGGCCCCCCAGACGTCCTGAACGACCCGCGGGCTCATCGCACGCGCAACCGCCCCACCACCCCCTGAGCCGCACGCACGGCCGACAACACCTCCTGCGCCGAACGCCCCTGCTGCCGCGCCTGGAGGAGCGTGCCCACGCCGACCGAGCCGCCCGGCAGAGCCAGTCCGCCACCTCGGGGGGAGGATTCCGCGGGGTCGGACCGTACGCTTGGGCCATGGGTGCAGTGAAGGCTAAGCGGATGCCGCGGGCGGTTCGTGAGCAGCAGATGCTGGATGCCGCTGTGCGGATCTTCGGGCAGCGGGGGTACATGGCGGCGTCGATGGACGAGATCGCCGAACTCGCCGGTGTGTCCAAGCCGTTGGTCTATCTGTATCTGAACTCCAAGGAAGACCTCTTCACCGCGTGCATCCGGCGGGAGGCGGCCGCGCTCACCGTGGCGATCCGGGCCGGCGTGGTCACCGGGGTGCCCGCGGACCGGCAGTTGTGGGACGGGCTGCTGGCGTTCTTCACGCACACCGCGCAGAACCCGTACGGCTGGTCGGTGCTGCATCTCCAGGCCCGGATCCACGGGGAGGCGTTCGCCGCGGAGGTCACCGCGATGCGCGAGGAGATCGTCGCGTTCGTGACCGAGCTGATCGTGGTCGCGGCGCGGGAGGCGCACCGTGACCCCGACCTGCCCGAGCGCGAGGTCGCCGGGCTCGCGGAGGCCCTGGTCGGCGCCGCGGAGTCGCTGGCCGCTTGGGCGAACGCGACCGAGGGGGTCACGGCGAGGCAGTCCACCGGCACGCTCATGAACTTCGCGTGGGCCGGGCTGGGGAACCTGATGGAGGGGCGGCCGTGGACGCGCCAGGACGTGAGCGGGTAGGCGCGGCCCGGCGGCCGTTAGGAGGAGAGGGGTACGTCCCGCTCGTCAGGACGTGAGGGGGTACGTCCCGCCCGTCAAGGCGTGAGGGGGTACGCCCTGCTCGTCAAGGCATGAGGGGGTACGCCCTGCTCGTCAGGACATGAGGGGTACATCCCGCTCGTCAGGACGTGAGGGGGTACACCCCGCCCGTCACATGGACGCGGTCCCCGCCGCACAGTTCGAAGCGTTCGGCGTCCGCCGCGTAGGTCACCGTGCCGGGCAGCAGCACCGGTGCCTTGAACTCCGCGCGTACCAGGGCCGCTTCGGGGGTGCCGTGTGCGGCCAGGCAGCGGGCGACCGTCCACATGCCGTGCGCGATGGCGCGGGGGAAGCCGAAGAGGCGGGCGGTGAGCGGGTACAGGTGGATCGGGTTGCGGTCGCCGGACGCGGCGGCGTACCGGCGGCCGATGTCTCCGGCCAGCCGCCATTCGGCCATGGCGGGGAGCGGTGCGTGCGCCTCCGGCTCGGTGGGCGGGTGCGGTGCGTGTCCCTCGGGGCCGGTGGTCGGGTGCGGTGCGTGTCCCTCCGGGGTGGTGGGCGGGTGCGGTGCGTGTCCCTCCGGGGTGGTGGGCGGGTGGTGCGGTGCGTGCGCCTCCGGGCCGGTGGGCGGGTGGTGCGGTGTCTCCGCCTCCGGCCCGGCGGTGGGTGCGTTCGGTGGAGCGGTGTCGGCCGCCTCACCCGAGTCTGCCCGCCCCGAGTCCTCTCGTCCCGAGTCTGCCTGTCCCGCGTTCGGCCGCCCCGAGTCCACCCCGTGCCGAGCCAGATACGTGCTCACCGACTCCCACACCAGCTCCTCGCCCGCCCGCAGCTCCGTGACCACGGCGGCCTCGGTTCCGCGTCGGTGTGGGCCCAACCCTTCGACGTACACGGTGAGTTCGTACTCGCCGGTGGCCGGCGCCGCCCGGTACCGGGTGATCTCGATCGACGTGTGGACGAGTCCGAGCAGCGGCAGTGGGAAGGTCCGTCCGCTCATCAGGCTCATCGCCAGCGGAAAGCCCAGCACGTGCGGATACGTCACCGGCAGCGCGTCGTCGCCCGTCGGGAACCCGCACACCCGCTCGTACGCGGCGAGCCGCGCGAGGTCGACCCGCAGTCCGGGCAGCACGAGCCGGGTCGGGGGGAAGTCCGCGTCGGGCGCGGGCCGCTTGAAGGGCGACCGCAGCGCCCCTCGCAGCAACAGCGGCCCAAGAGCGGGCGCCTGCGCGAGAACAAGCGCAGACCTGGCGGACCTGGCGGAACCCACACCACCGGCCCGCGCGCCACCGCCCCGCCCACCGTCCGCCCAGGCCCAGCGGGCGCCTGCCTCGCCGGCCGAAGAGTCACCGGCTCCCGTGCCACCGCCCCGCGCGCTGCCGGACCACGACCCGCCCGTCCCCGCCTCACCGTCCCCGGAGCCACCACCCCGCCCACCGCCCGACCAGGACTCACCTGACCAGGACTCACCCGACCTGGACCCACCTGACCAGGACTCACCCGACCTGGGCTCACCCGACCAGGACTCACCCGACCTGGGCTCACCCGACCTGGACCCACCCACCCCGGCCCCCTCCGCCGGTACATCCTCCGAGTGCACCGCCATCACGCCCCCAGCAGGCTCTGCCCGCACACCCGTATGACCTGCCCGTTCACCGCGGCCGATCCCGGATGTGCCAGCCACGCCGTCGTCTCCGCCACGTCCGCCGGAAGGCCGCCCTGGGCAAGGGAGTTCATGCGTCGGCCTGCCTCCCGGATGAACAGCGGGACGGCCGCCGTCATCTTTGTCTCGATGAAACCGGGGGCGACCGCGTTGACCGTCACCCCGTGCTCCGCGAGCGCGCGCGGTGCGAGCGAGTGCACCAGGCCGACGATGCCCGCCTTGCTCGCGCCGTAGTTGGTCTGGCCCGCGTTTCCGGCGAGCCCCGCGATGGAGGCCGTGGCGACGATCCGGCCGCCGGCGCGCAACGTTCCCGACGACAGCAGCGCGTCCGTCGTGCGCAGCACGCTCCCGAGGTTGACCTCAAGGACCGAACTCCACCGATCCACAGGCATGTTGACGAGTCGCCGGTCCCGGGTGATCCCCGCGTTGTGGACCAGTACGTCCAGCCCGTCGGGCAGCGCCTCGGCGATCCGCCGCCCCGCGTCCGCGGCCGTGATGTCGAGCGCGAGCGCGGTACCGCCCAGCCGTTCGGCCAGCCGTGACGCGTCCTCAAGAGCCGACGGCACATCGAGTACGACGACCCGCGCCCCGTCCCGCGCCAGCGTCTCGACGACCGCCGCACCGATCCCGCGCGCAGCCCCGGTGACCAACGCGGTCCGCCCCAGCAGGGGTTGACCCGGATCCTCCACGGACACCTCACCCGAGCCCAAGCCGGAGCCCGAGCCCAAGCCGGAGCCAGATCCCGCGCCCACCGAGATCACCTGCCCACTCACATACGCCGACTTCGGCGACAACAGAAACCGCAACGTCGACTCCGCCGCCCGCACCTCCCTCAGCCGTACGAGATTGACCGTCCGCCCCCGCCCGATCTCCTTGCCCAACGACCGGGTGAACCCCTCCAACGCCTGCTGGACGGCGGCCTGGTGATGGTCGGCGGGGTCGAGGGGCGAGCCCAGGACGACGACCCGCCCGCTCGCTCCGATCGACCGCACGACGGGGTGCAATGCCGCGTGCACCGAGGCGAGATCCGACACGTCACGGACCCCGGTGGCGTCCAGCAGGACCCCGGCGGTCGGCGCCGACGAGGAGAACGGCAGACCCGTCACCGTCAGGTCCAGGTCGGACTTGCCCGCCGTCAGCAGCAGCAACCCGCCGTCCAAGGACGGCTGTTGCGAAGACCAGCGACGCAACTCCGCCGGCTGCGGCAGCCCGAGGCGCCGGGTGAGGAAACGGCCCGGTGCCGTGGCGGTGAAGCTCAGATAGCGGTCGGCCATGCCCGTCTCCCCGGTCGTCCACTCGACGGCTTTCTTACTCCAGAGTCAGAAACTCCGGAGTCAGGTTACCCGAGGTAAGGGCCCCTAGGGGGGAGAGATGCGGCGGAAGTGACACCCGTGGCGAAAGTGAAAAAGTTTCAGCATACCGCCCGGTAGCTACCGAGCGTCAAGAAAAGCGGCCAGACTGCACACTCCCGCCGCCGGACCATCGCCGAACCCTCACGACCTCATCACGCGCGGGCAATACGATCTCCTGTCCGACCTGCGGAAACTCCCCGCAGGGCAACTCTGGTGAACGTCTGGAGTCGCCCGTGTCCACCTCACCCCCACCCGCAGTCGCGGCGGTTCACGCGACCACCTACGACGGCACCCCGGTGCTCGTGGAACCCGTGATCCGGCGCCTGGACGGAGTGGTGCGCGAGGTCGCCGTACCGCCCTTCGTCCCGACGTCGACGCACGGCTCGCTCGCCGAGCTGCCCTTCGACAACGCGCGGCTCGCCCCCACCGACGTCGTGC
This sequence comes from Streptomyces sp. NPDC047072, assembly GCF_040643855.1. Lineage (NCBI taxonomy): Bacteria > Bacillati > Actinomycetota > Actinomycetes > Kitasatosporales > Streptomycetaceae > Streptomyces > Streptomyces sp. NPDC047072. Next base: position 11,611 of record NZ_JBEYVC010000018.1, read on the forward strand.
TCAACCGCCGTACGGAGGGCGGCGGTTGGGTGGACGTGACGGCGGAGCGGTTCGCCGCCGAGGTGCTCGCGGTGGCCAAGGGCCTGATCGCCGAGGGGATGGTGCCCGGCGACCGGCTCGCGATCATGGCGCGGACCGTCTACGAGTGGACGCTCCTGGACTTCGCCGCCTGGGCGGCGGGCCTGGTGACCGTGCCGATCTACCCCACCTCCTCGGTCTTCCAGGCCCGTTGGATCCTGCAGAACTCCGGCGCGGTCGCCCTCGTCACCGAAACCGCCGCACAGGCCGCGGCACTTGGGCCCGAACTCCACCAACTCCCGGACCTGCGCCACCTGTGGGCGATGGAGCGCGGCCATGTGGAGCGCCTGGCCGAGCACGGCTCCCAGGTGCAGGACGCCGAAGTCGCCGTAAGGCGGGGGATGTTGAGCCCGGAGACGCTCGCGACCGTCGTCTACACCTCGGGTACCACCGGCCGTCCGAAGGGCTGTGCGCTCACCCACGGCAACTTCCTCGCCGAGGTCGACAACGCGATCGAGCTGCTCTATCCCGTCTTCCGCTCGCGGACCAGCGAGGAGGCGGCGATCCTGCACTTCCTGCCGATGGCCCACATCTTCGGCCGGATGGTCGCGGTCGCCTGTGTGCGCGCCCGGGTCCGGCTCGGGCACGCGCCGAGCCTGAAGTCGGAGGAGCTGCTGCCCGACCTGGCGAGCTTCCGGCCGACCTGTCTCATCACCATCCCCTACATGCTGGAGAAGGTCTTCAACGTGGCCCGCGCGCGGGCCGAGTCGGGCGGCCGCGTCACGTCGTTCGACCGCGCGGTGGGCGTCGCCTGCCGCTACGGCGAGGCGCTGGAGGCCCAGCACACCGGCGCCGGGCCCGGCCCGAACGCCGCGCTCAAGGCGGCCCGCACCTTCTACGACCCGCTGGTCTACCGCCGGATCCGCAAGGCGATGGGCGGCCGGGTCCGCTACATGATCTGCGGCGGCTCCCCGCTGGGCCGGCGGCTGTCCTCCTTCTACGCCGGCGCGGGCATCGAGATCTACGAGGGCTACGGCCTCACCGAGACGACCGGCGCGGCGACCGTGACCCCGCCGCTCAAACCCCGGCTGGGCACGGTCGGTTGGCCGCTGCCCGGCACCCGCGTCCGCATCGCCGCGGACGGCGAGGTCCTGCTGGCCGGCGACCATGTCCTGCGCGGCTACTGGCAGGCGTACGCCGACGGGCTGGCCCCCGCGACCGACGACGGCTGGCTGGCCACCGGCGACCTCGGCCACCTGGACGACGAGGGCTACCTCTACATCACCGGCCGCAAGAAGGAGATGCTGATCACCGCGGGCGGCAAGAGCGTTGCCCCGGCGCCGCTGGAGAACTGGCTGCGCGCGCACCCGCTGATCTCGCAGGTGATGGTGGTCGGCGACCGCCGCCCCTACGTCGGGGCCCTGATCACCCTGGACGTGGAGGGGCTCAGTCACTGGCGCCGGATGCGGGGCAAGCATCCGGTTCCTCCCGAACTGGTCCTGGACGACGACGAGTTGCGGGCCGTGCTGCAACGCGCGGTGGACGAGGTCAACAAGCTGGTGTCCCGGCCGGAGTCGATCCGCCGCTTCACCGTGCTGCCGGTGGACTTCACCGAGGAGAACGGCCACCTCACGCCGTCGATGAAGCTGAAACGGGACGTCGTCGCCGAGGAGTTCGGGGGCTGGATCGACGCGATGTACGAGGGGCGGCCGGTGAAGCCCTGAGGAGGTGACAGGGGCTCATTTTGCACCCGAGGTTGCACAGGCCCGGCCCGGGACCCGCCCCGAATCCGCACGAACCCACCACGCGGGATGCCTAGGATCGCCATGCTAACCATCGGTAACACCCGAGTCGTGCACCCCTGGTGAACATTCGGGCACGCATCGCGCGTATCCAAGCAGTAGTGCGGAAACCCACCGCGCGCCCCAGGAGCCGCCCCATGTCCCTCTCCTACACCTCCGGCACCGACTACGACGGCGAGCCGGTCCTCGTCGAGCCCGAGATCGTGCGCCTGGACGGAGAGGTCCGGGAGGTGTCGGTCCCGCCGCTCGCCCCGCCGGTGACCCATGGCTCGCTCGCCGACCTGCCCTTCGACAACGCGGAGGCGGCGCCGGAGCAGCGGGTGGTCAGCCGGCGTACCCAGGACGGCGACTGGATCGACCTGACGGCCGCGGAGTTCGCCGCGCAGGTGCTCGCGGTCGCCAAGGGCCTGATCTCCGAGGGGCTGATGCCGGGCGACCGGGTCGCGGTCATGGCGCGGACGACGTACGAGTGGACGCTCCTCGACTTCGCCGCCTGGGCGGCCGGTCTGGTCACCGTCCCCATCTATCCGACCTCCTCGGTCTTCCAGACCCGGTTCATCCTCCAGGACTCCGGCGCGGTCGCCCTGGTGACCGAGACGACGGGCCAAGCCGCCGCGCTGGGACCGGAGTTGAGCAGGCTGCCCGACCTGCGCCACCTCTGGGTCATGGAGAAGGGCCATGTGGAGCGGCTCGGGGAGCTGGGCCAGCACGTCCCGGACCAGGAGATCGGCGTACGACGGGGCATGCTGGGCCCCGCCACGGTCGCCACCGTCGTCTACACCTCAGGGACCACGGGCCGTCCGAAGGGCTGTGTGCTGAGCCACGGCAACTTCCTCGCCGAGGTCGACAACGCGGTCGAACTCCTCTACCCCGTCTTCAAGTCGAAGGCCACGGAGGACCTCGCCACCCTCCTCTTCCTGCCGATGTCGCACGTCTTCGGCCGGATGGTGGCCATCGCCTGCATCCGCGCCCGGGTCCGCCTCGGCCACGCGCCCAGCCTCCAGGCCGAGGACCTGCTCGCCGACCTCGGCAGCTTCAAGCCGACCTTCCTGCTCGTCATCCCGTACATGCTGGAGAAGGTCTTCAACAACGCCCGCGCCAAGGCGGAGAGCGGCGGCCGGGTCGGCACCTTCGACCGCGCGGCGAACACCGCGGTCCGCTACGCCGAGGCGCTGGAGGCCCGCCAGGCGGGTACGGGCTCGGGCCCGAGCGCCGCCCTGAAGACGTCCCGCGCCTTCTACGACCCGCTGGTCTACCGCAAGATCCGCAACGCGATGGGCGGCCGCATCCGCCACATCATCTCGGGCGGCTCCCCGCTCGGCCGCCGGCTCGCCGCCTTCTTCACGGGCGCGGGCATGGAGGTGTACGAGGGCTACGGCCTGACGGAGTCGACGGGGGCCGCGACCTGTACGCCGCCGCTGAAACCCCGTCTGGGCACGGTGGGTTGGCCGCTCCCCGGCACCCGCGTCCGGATCGCCGCCGACGGCGAGATCCTGCTCGCCGGCGGCCAGGTGTTCCGGGGCTACTGGGACCCGCACGGCGAGGGGGTGGCCCCCGCCTCCGCCGACGGCTGGTTCCCCACGGGCGACATCGGCCGCCTCGACGACGAGGGCTACCTGGAGATCACCGGCCGCAAGAAGGAGATCCTGATCACCGCGGGCGGCAAGAACGTGGCCCCGGCCCCGCTGGAGAACTGGCTCCGCTCCCACCCCCTGATCTCCCAGTGCCTCGTCCTCGGCGACCGCCGCCCCTACATCTCGGCCCTGATCACCCTCGACATGGACGGCGTCAACCACTGGCGCCAGATGAACGGCAAACACGCGGTACCCGCGGAACTCCTCGTCACCGACGACGAGTTGAGGGCCATCCTCCAACGTGCCGTGGACGAGGCCAACAAGATGGTCTCCCGCCCGGAGTCCATCCGCCGCTTCACGATCCTGCCGACCGACTTCACGGAGGAGGCGGGCCATCTGACCCCCTCGATGAAGCTCCGGCGGGAGGCCGTGATGCGGGACTTCGCGGGGGAGGTCGAGGGGTTGTACGAGCGTTAGCCGGACCGGGGCGTGTCACATTCCGCGCGGCCGATCCGTCTTCTTGGTACAGGCAGTTGACGACACCAAGGAGTGCGCTATGGAACCCCGTCTGAACCTCTTCACCAACCCGACCGTCGGCAAGGCCCTGAAGCACTTCATCGCCGCGGGCAAGGTGGTCTCCGACTCACCGCTGCCGGCCGCGACGAAGGAACTCGTCCTGCTCCGGGTCAGCCAGATCAACGGCTGCGGCGTCTGCGTCGACATGCACACCAAGGACGCGCTGGCGGCCGGTGAGACCCAGGTGCGCCTCAACCTGGTCGCCGCCTGGCGGGAGGCCAAGTTCTTCACCGAGGCCGAGCGCGCGGCCCTGGAGCTGGCCGAGCAGGGCACCCGCGTCGCCGACGCGGCGGGCGGCGTCCCGGACGACGTCTGGGCGAACGCCGCGAAGCACTACGACGAGGAGCAACTCGGCGCCCTCGTCGCGCTGATCGCCATCATCAACGCCTTCAACCGCATCAACGTCATGACCCAGCAGCCGGCGGGCGACTACGAGCCGGGCATGTTCGGCTGACGGCCCGCGAGGGCGGTCAGCGGCGGTGACTCCGCCCGTCCGGTACCACGGACTCCGGCCACTCACCATGCCGATCGAGTCACTTGTCAAGTCACCTGATTGACTTGCTTGGACGCGATTCACCGCGGTGAACGCCGAGTCGGGAGAAGCGAGTTGAGGACGGGACGGATGGGCCGTGATGGTCAACGCCGTGGCCCCGTACGGCACCCTCCCCGCGGACCCGTGGCGGTGGTCACCTGGGCCTCCTCGGGGATCGGCCGCTCCTTGGCGACCGAACTAGCGGACACCCTGCGGAACACCCACGGCGATGCTCATGGCCAACTCCCAGCCGCCCACCCGGCTCGGCCGAGGGGGCTGCTGACGATTGGCGCGTTTGTCCCAGGCTCCAGGGCGTGCGACCAGGCCCGTTCCGGGCGGGAGCGGGATAAATGCGCCAATCTCTCATCGCCTGCACGGCGAAGCCGAAGTCTCCGCCCCGCTGACCGATCGGACCCGACTGCGGGATGGTGTCGGCATGGACACGTGGGGGGGCGGTGGTGGCTCGGTGAGCGACGGCGGCGGCTGCTCGGGGACTTCGGGGCCGGAAGCACACACGCCGTGAACCTGGCCTTCCGGCGGATCGATGGACCGCCGTCAACCTCCGGCTCCCTACAGGCGCCTGCTTACGGGGAGTTCGGGAGGATCAGCGACTACTACGATTCCGTCCCCTCAGGACGCCTGGTGATCACCGGAGACGTCGGCGCGGGCAAGACCATGCTCGCGAGCGAGTTCGTCCTCGCGCTGCTGGAGCGGCGAGGTCCGGGCGAACCGGTGCCGGTGCGGCTGGCGCTGCCGGGGTGGAGTGGTTCGCGGGGGCCCCGGGACGCCGGCGCCTTCACGCGCTGGCTCCAGGAACGCCTCGTGGACGAGTACAAGTTGCCCAAGATCACGGCTCACGCGCTCGTCACCGCTCGCAAGGTCATCCCCGTGCTCGACGGTCTGGACGAGATGGACCCGACGGCGTCGGCGCTGCCGAATCGCGGGCCGCCGATCTGTTGCGGGCGCTCGACGTCTGGCTCGACGGGCGCCGGGGCATGCCCTACGTCCTCACCTGCCGTACGGACTGGTACGACCGACTCCTCCAGGCCCGTGTGACTCCGGCGGGAGTGACCCGCGTCGAACTGGAGCCCACTGTTCCGGGAACTGGAGGCCCACCCGACGGGACAACTCGCCACGGCTCTCGACACGCCTTGGCGGCTGACCCTCGTGGCCGGCCTCTACGCCGAGGAGGGTGATCCCGTGGAGCTTCTCTCGTGCCCGGACCCCGGCTCCCTGAGGAACCACCTCCTGGGTCGCTATGTCACCGCCGCAAGCCGCACCCACCCGACGGGGACGGACGACGAAACCCACGACCTCGCAGACGTGTACCGCCGGCTCGCCTGGCTCGCCAGAGGTCTCGGCACCCGCGGTGAGTTCACCCCGCACGGGCTGTGGCGGCTGTTGCCGGCCGGGTGGACGCGGGCCGTCGAGGCGGGAATGGCCGCCGTACCCTGGCTCCTGCTCACCGTGATATGCACGTCCGTTGCCCGGAACGACGACCCTGCGAAGGTCGCCTCCATTCTCCTCGTGGGGACCTGCGGTGTGGTCCTCATCCACTGCTTGTGGAACCCCCAGCCGGCACCCCTGCCGATCATGCGGCGGCGGAGTCGCAAGGTCGCCCTACGGCAGCTGGTCAAAGCGACGCTTGGCTACGGCGCCGTCATGGCCCTTCTCGCCTCGCTGCTCCCCTTCCTCCTCGACGAGCGGACCAAGGTGTACGTCGAACTCGTCTGGTCGGACGCGGGGACCGACGGGGAGGCCGCGCCCTCCGCCTGGCGCTATCTCCTCCGCGTACCTGGGAGCGTTCCTTTCCCGGCTTCAGGTTGTCCTGTCGGGTGTGAGCCGGTTTCGGTGGTGATCATCTCGTTCCTGATCGTCCACGGCCTCATGCTGGCCCTCGCTCCCACAGTCCCTCGGCATGTGGCCTTCCTCCTGCGCAACAGAGGTCAACTCCCGTGGGACCTGGCCCCGTTCCTCCACTGGTCCCACGAGGCCGGCTTGCTCCGCCTTTCGGGCAGCGCGTACGAGTTCCGACACCGTGAGCTTCAGGACTGGCTGGCGGCGAATCCGGAACCGGCGGTCACTGGGGGAGGTGGGTGAGGAAGGCCGACCAGGTGGTGGGGGAGAGGGTGAGGTGGGGGCCTTGGGGGTGCTTGGAGTCACGGAGGTGGATGGTGGCGGGGGTGACGGCGACCTCCAGGCATTCGCCGCCTTCGCCGCTGCTGTAGCTGGACTTGAACCAGGTGAGCTGCTCGGTGTTCATAGCTCCTCCAGCTTCTGCTCGATCAACTTCCGGGACTCTGAGGGGGAGAGCGCCATCGCTCGCATGATCCCATAGCGGTCCGCGATCTTGCGGACCTCTTCCAGATCGGTGAGCAGCCGGGGGTATCCCTGGGTTTCGGTGTACGCCACCTGACCGTGTCCCTTGGGCGTCAGCAGGTTGAACGCGCTGTCCAGGCTGGGGTGTTCCTCCACCTCGGTCGGCATCACCTGGATCTCGACGTTCTGCATCCGCCCTACGTGCAGCATGCGCCGAAGCTGATCCGCGTGCACGCGCCGTCCCCCGATAGGCCGGTCCAGCAGGACCTCTTCGAGGACATAGCTCACGATCGGAGCGGGGTCACGGTCGAAGACCTGCTGCCGGGAGAGCCTGTCCGCCACTCGCCTCTCGATCGTCTCCTGGTCGAGAAAGGGCCGGCGCTTCACGAAGACGGCCTGGGCGTGGTCCGCGGTCTGCAACAGCCCGGGGACACCGCTGTTGGCGTAGAAGTGCAGCTCGACCGCCTCCGCCTCCAACCCCGCGTAACTCCGGTACCACTCCGGATGCCGGGTCCGTGTCCTGGTCATCGCCGTCTCGACGTCCGGGATCACCTCCAGCAACAGGCCCCCGGCGTCCAGCAGTTCGTCGGCCTGCTTCAACACCTCCGGCCGGATGATCCGTACTCCCCGCTCCATCGCCGAGATCGCGTCGGGGCCGTATCCCACCAGCTTCGCGAACTCCTTCTGGGTCAGCCCCTTCTGCTCGCGCAGGAACTTCAGCATCTTGCCCAGGGCGACGAACAACGCCGTCGTCCCCTCGGCCTCCGCAGGCGTCTCAGGCCTCCGCTCGATCACCGGCCCCACCCCTCCCACCCGACGACTCGTACACCGACACAGCGGGCTCGTACGGCTACCGACAGTCGCCGAGTCGCCCCTGGTCAGCGTAGAGACAACCCACCACCCTCAGTCACGTGAACGCTGAAATCTCCACCCCCACCGACGAACTGACCCAGCGTCTGAGCGCCACCCCACGCGGCGCCCGTCTCGCCCGCAGACTCACCGCCGCGCAGCTCGGGATCTGGGGGCACCCCCATGACACCGAGGCGAACGACACCGCGCAGCACCTCGTCGCCGAGCTGGCCGCGAACGCGGTGACCCATGGACGCGTACCGGGACGCGACTTCGAGCTGCGTCTCCTCCTGCTCCCCGAGGACACGCTCCGTATCGAGGTGAGTGATGCGCGAGGTGATCGTCAACTCCGCTTCGTGACCGACGAAGACGGCGAGCACGGGCGCGGGCTCATCCTCGTCACGCTGCTCGCCCGGGCGTGGGGCGTCACGGAACGGGACGTCGGCAAGACGGTGTGGGCCGAGATCGGGCTGTGAGATATCAATGTCCGGCATGAGCACAGTGCGGATCGGCGTTCTCGTCCCCCTCACCCGGCCCGGCTGGGCGGAGGCGGGCCGGCATCTGCTCGCCGGGCTGGAGACGGCCGTAGCGGATGTCAACGACAGGGGTGGGATCGGCGGGCGGCCGCTGGAGCTGGTGGTGCGGGACACCGCGGCGGATCCGCGGCGGGCCGAGGCGGCGGTGGAGGAGCTGGCCGGGCTGGGGGTGGTCGCCGTGGCGGGGGAGTATCACAGCGTCGTCGCGCGTGCCGCCGCGACCAGGGCGGATGCCCTCGGCGTACCGTTCCTCGTCTCGTCCGCGGTGCTCGACACGCTCACCGAGCACCCGACGGACTGGGTCGCCCGTCTTTCCCCACCCCAGTCCAGCGGCTGGCGCACCTACGCGGACTTCCTCCTCCGCGCGGGCCACCGCCGCATCGCCGTGGCGGCCCAGCCGAGCGTCTACTGGGCGGCCGGGACGGGGATTCTGCGTGACCGTCTCGCGCCGCGCGGCGGGACCGTCGTAGAACTCGACGCGGAGGCATTCGAAACGGGGGAGCTGGTCCGCTCCGGCGCGACCGCGCTCCTCCTGCTGACCGGCCATCCGGAACCGGCCGTGCCGATCGTCCGGGCCGTCCGCGCTGATCAGCGCCTGGCCGGGCTCCTGTTGGGTGCGCCCGCCGGGCAGCCGGAGTTCGCCGAATGGGTGGGGCTGCTGGGCCCGGACGGCGCCGGAATCCCGTTCCTGCGCTATCTGCCGGAGCGGCTCGGGCCCCTGGGCCTACGGGTGGAGACGGCCCTCCGGGAGGGACTGCGCACGGCACCTTCCTTCGTCGCCTTCGAGGGCTACGACACGGTCGTGGTCCTCGCCGACATCCTGCGCTCCCACGGCCCGGACCGGGCGCGGATCGCCGCGTCCTGGGGAAGCGTGGCGGTCGAGGGCACCCGGGGCCGGATCGGGTTCTCCCGCCGACCGGGCATCGGCGTCTGGCAGTCGACCGTCCCATCGGTCCAGGTCGCCGACCGCGACCCGGCACACCCCGACCGGTTCCGTGTCCTTCACTCCGAGGGGGAAGGCCAGGGGTGATCACCCGGAGCGAGAGCCGGACCTCTTGCCGCGCATCGCGCCGATTGCCTGGCCCGCCATGAGCAGACAGGCGACCAGGGCGAACGGCCAGACCCAGACAGGGGCGCCGGCGTTGTAGACGGGGGTGAGGGCGGCCAGCACCGAGAGGGCCACCCAGACGGTGAGCCGGGCGGAGAGAAGCACCCAGGGGTTGGCGGGGCGCGCGAAGAGGATCAGGCCGCGCACCGAGTCAGGGGGGATGGCCATGCGTTGTCCGTTTCTCCGTGGGGGTGTCGTCTCTCGGCGGCCGGAGGGGCCCCCGACCGGAACCGGCCGGGGACCCCTCTTGTGCACTGTGGGTCAGATATAGCGGTTGTAGGAGCCGTAGCGGTAACCGGGGGCGTAGTAGGTCCGCCGGTAGGTGGTGACCGGTCCTCTCGTGTGCCAGTAGTCCAGACCGGTCGCGACCACACTGACCTCCCAGCCCAAGGTCCGGGCCACACCCCGGCCGAAGAGGTGCCAGCCGGTGCGCCGGGCGTGGCGTGCTCCGTATCGGCAGAACCGGTTGCAGAAGGAGCCGTGGAAGTGCCCGGCCGTGACAGAGCCCGTACCGCCGGACGCGTAGTGCCACGCCTTGCGGTAGTGCCCGTGGAGTCCCGCGCCTCCGGCGTCGATCCATGAGCGGTAGCTGAAGAAGGACACCGCGTTCCAGAAGGAGCGATGGCCCCACCAGCGGCCGTCGAGGTCGTAGTGGTCCAGTGGTTCGCCGTTGCCGTAGTCGTACGCGTTCGCCGATCCTCCCGGTACCGGGTCGATCGACAGGAAGCGTCCGGTGGTGGGGTCGTAGAGGCGGACGCCCATGAGGACGGCGCCGGTGACGGTCTCGGTGGAGCGTTGCTTGCCGCCGAGCCAGCCGTAGCGGGCGGCGGCGGTGGCGTCCTCCGGGTTGCCGTACTCGTCGTAGGACTGCGAGGTCGGCGCCACGGAGGTGTCCAGCGGAAGCTGGACCGTGACGTCGCCGTGGACGTCGGTCAGTTGCAGCACCGTGCTTCCGGTGGCGCTGGTGACCGCGTCGAGGTCGCCGTCGATGCCCTGTACGTCGCGGGTGATCGTCGAAGCGCTCTCCTGTACCCAGTCGGGGCTGTCACCGCCCGAGCCGTAGTGGTTGGTCTTCGACCCGGTCTGGGTCCAGGTGCCGTCCGTGCCCTGGGTCTCGGTGGTCCAGGCGGCGAGGCGTCCGGCCGCGTCCAGGCTCCAGGTCTGCCGGGCGGTGCCCGAAGTCTGTTGCCGGACGAGGTCGTTGGCGTAGTAGCCGATGGTGGCGCCGGAGGCCTGGGTGGTCGTCCGCCCGAAGGCGTCGTAGACCGTGCCCGAGGTGGTCAGACGGTCGGCGCTGTCGTACGTGTACGACGTGGTGGTGGCGCCGGTGGAGGTGCAGTCCGCGCCCACGGCGCCCGCCAGGGTGGCGAGGGCGGTGCGGTTGGTGTTCTTGTCGAAGGTGTAGTCGCGGCGGGTGCAGGCGCCGTCCGGGTCGGTGTCATCCGCCCTCGTCAGACGTCCGGCCGCGTCGAAGCCGTAAGTACGGCTGCGGGTCTGCCCGTTGGTGTCCGTGTCGGCGACCGTCTGGTCCTGCACCGAGTGGTCGACCGTGTCGGAGGCGACGACCGTGCCGTCGCTGTCCCGCGTGTAGACCCGGGAGGTCTCGGCGCCGGTCTCGTCCTGGGTGGTGGTCAGGGTGTAGCCGCCGGGCAGGGACTCGGTGGCCAGGCCGCCGTCCGCGTCGTAGGTCGCGGCGAAGGTGCCCGCGACCGAGTCGGTGCGCGAAGTCTCCAGGCCGCGGGGGTCCTTGGCGGTGTCGTAGGTGTAAGTGGTCGTGGAGGGCGCTGAGTCGGTGGTCTGCACCGGGCGGCCGAGCGCGTCGAACTGCGTGGCCGTGGTGTTGCCCGCGCCGTCGTTGTAGGAGATCTCCCTGCCGAGCTGGTCGTAGGTGTGGGTGATGGTCTGGCCGTTGGAGGTGACCGTGGCCACGTCACCGCTGCCGGAGTCGTAGGTCGTGGTGGTGTCCGGGACCGCGGTGCCCACCCCGCCGCTGACCGCCGTGGTCGTGAGACGTCCCGCGGCGTCGTAGGTGTCGGTGGTGGTGCGGGTGACCGAGTTCGCGGTCTCCGTGATCTTGGCGGTGCTGCCCCAGCGGTCGTACTCGACGGTCTTGGTGGGCAGTTGGGCGGGGTTGGAGCCGCCGTCGGTGATGGCGGCGGCCGGGCCGGTGGAGCAGACCAGGTCGGCCCACTCCGGCCTGCCGTTGCACGCGCCGGTGCCGGTGGCCGCGTAGTACGTGGTGACCGTGGCGCCCGCGTCCGAGCCGGACGACTTCGGCAGGGTGGTCTTGGTGACCCGGCCCTGGGAGTCGTACGACGTCGTCTTCGTCAGCGCCAGCCCGGACGGGTCGGTGACGACCGCGGTGGGCAGGCCCTTGACCCAGTCGTACTGGGTCGTTGAGGTACGCACGTCGCCGTCGGACGGGTAACCGTCCACGAAGGCGCCCACCTTGGTGGTGGTGACCTGGTTGGCGACGGTGGCCGTGCCGTCGGTCGGGCGGCCCTCGTCATAGGAGTTGACCGTGTGCTGGCGGGCCGCGACCTCGGAGCCCGCCGCCAGGTCGGTGCCGCCGCTGCCCGCCGCGAGCGCCGAGGTGAGGGTCACCTGGTGCAGCGGGCCGTACTCGTCGGTCTCCCGCAGACCGTCCGAGGAGTACACCGAGTTCGTCGACAGCTGCTCGGCGCGGTCGGCGCTGCTCATCTGGTCGATGGACAGGGCGACTTGCTCGGCCAGGCCGTTTCCGCCGGTGGCGAGGGCCACTTCGCGGTTGGCGGCGGTCAGTTCACGGATCGTGTTGCCGAAGCGGTCGTACTCGGTGGTGGTGATGTGGCCGCCGGGTGTGGCGGTGTCGACCTCGCGTCCGGAGGCGTCGGTGTAGGTGATGGTCGCCCGGGTGTAGGCCGAGGCGGCCAGGTCCGAGCCGGTGTTGGAGGACGGCACGGAGTCGGCGGGGAAGACGGCGGTGGCGTCCGTGGGGACGTCCGTCTGGCCCCAGGCGGCCACGTCCGAAGTGCCCAGCGCGTCGGGGGCCTTGGTGCCCGACAACGGGACGTCGTAGACGACACTCGTCGTCGCCGTGGTGCCGTCGGTGGTGCTCTTGGTGCCCGCGGTCAGGTTCGGCCGGGACGCCTTGAGGAGCATGCCCGCGCCCGCGGTGGCGGCGTTGCCGGCGGTGCCGTAGGTGAAGGTCCAGGGGAGTTCACCGGGCGGGGTCAGGGTGGCGACGCGGCCCGAACTGTCGTAGGTGTAGGCGGTCTTGAGGGCCGGACTGATCCGCGGGTCCCACTGCTCGCGCAGGCGGCCGGAGCTGTCGTAGGAGTACTGGGAGACGACGGTGGCGGTGGCCGCCGAGGCGCCCGGGTCGGTGGCCCACTCCTTGATCTGCTGGACCTGTCCGGTGTAGTCGCCGAGCGCGCTGGAGGTGGCGGTGGTGGAGGTCGCGTAGACGAACTCCAGCATCCGGCAGCCCTTGGTCGACGGCGTGGTCTCGCAGGTCGAGTTGGCGACGGCGGAGGTGGGGGCGATGACGTACTTCGGGCGGGCCAGGGTGGCGCTGCCCGAAGTGACCTTCTCCGAGACCACCTTGGTGGTGGAGTTGTCGGTCGGCAGATAGGTGCTCGACACCTGCCAGGTCGTGGCCGCCGGGTCCACCTTGGCGAACGTGGTGGTGGTGCCCTGGTCGTCCTTCAGGGTGAAGGAGCCGGTCACGGAACCGGTCAGGGTCAGGTCCTCCGAGCCGGGCTCGGGCTTCCAGCCGCCCGCCGAGGTGGCGGTGAAGCCGGTCTCGTCGCCGTCGACGTCCACCAGCGACACCGCGGTGGCGGTGGTGGCAGAGGTCCCGGAGGTCTTGCGGATGTAGGCCCAGTCGGAGTCGGTGATCTCCGCGGTGGTCCCGGAGGTCCACTGCGGGCCGAAGATCGCCACCTGGCCCTCCGCGTCCGAGCCCGCGGTCGGGCGGCGCGAGGACGCGGTGCGCGAGACGGACAGGCCGAAGCCGGAGGCGTCGGTGGCGGACAGGCCGTAGTCACCGGTGAGGGTGTTGACGGAGCCGGGGCCGACCTGGGCGCTCGGCGCGGTGCCCGCGTTGCGGTCCACGGTGACCGTGTGGGACGACGAGTACGCGGTCGTCGTGCCGTCGGTGAACGCGGCGCGCACGTCGATCGGGCCGTCCTGGGACAGCGAGGTGGTGATGTTCCAGGTCAGCGCGGCCGGGGAACCGCCGGTCACGGCGACCGGCCAGGCCGAGACCGCCGAGTTGTCGGAGGACTTGGTGACATCCGCCAGGGGCACGTCGGCCCAGGAGTCGGTCTCACCGCGCCGGTACTGGTAGGTGACGCCCGTGTAGGTCGTCTTGCCGGTCGAGGTGAGGCTGACCCGGCGGGCGGCCGTGTCGCCGTCGGACGGGGTCAGCAGCCCCGCGCCGTCGCCGACACCGAAGGCGTACTTCGTCGTCGTGGTGGAGAGGTTGCCGCCGGAGTCGATCGTCTTGGCGTACAGCGTGTGCCAGTCCTCGCCCGGGGCGATGGTGATGGTCAGCGGGTCACCGCCGTTGCCGTCCGCGGTGTCGTAGACCGACTTGGGGGTGCTGGAGTCGTCCAGGCCCCACAGGTAGCCCTGACCGTCGGTCGAGGAGGTGTCCAGGGTGCAGGTCGCACCGCTGTCGGCCTTCGCGGTCCAGGTGTTCTGGGTGTACGGGGTGCAACTGACCGTGGGCGCTGCGGGCTTGGCGACGTTCGGCACGAAGTACAGGTACGACGACCAGGCGCCGTAGTCGGTGCCGTCGTAGCCGCGTACCCGCATCCGCATGTGCTGCGCGGGCAGCGCGCCGGTGCTGGGCACCGCGTAGGTGGCCGTGCCGCCGGAGGCGACGGACGCGCTGGTGACGGTGTTCGAGTAGGTGGCCTCGCTGCTGTAGGCGGGGTCGTTGGTGATCTCGAACTGCGCCTTGACGGAGGAGCCGTCCGCGTCCGTCACCTTCGCGGAGAGGGTCGGCGTGTAGGTGGTGATGTACCGCTTCCCGCTGTACGCGTTCACACTGCTCGGCGAGACCGCCAACGCACTCGTGGTGGCATACGAGTTGTAGGTCACCGTCAGGTGCGGCTCGACCGAGTTGTCGCCCGAGACGTAGTTCACCGAGCGGAACCGGCGCCAGGTCGACGAGTCGGCCTCGTCCGCGCCGCGGACCTGGAGGCCGTAGTTGGCCGAACCGCCCGCCCAGGCCTGCACGATGGCGTCGATGTCGAAGTTCTCGGTACCGGCCGGGCAGTCGGTGCTGGAGTAGCCCTTGGCGGCCGTGTTCGTCACCGCGCCCGTGGTCGTGGTCGACGGCTGGGTGGACCAGGTGACGTCCGAGGACGACCAGGTGGAGGTGATCCGCCGTACCTGCGTGCCCGCGCCCGAGGTGGAGCAGGTCGAGGAGTAGTACGAGTACAGGGCGAGGTTCGTGTCCGTGATGTGCTTGCCGACGAACTTCGACACGTCGAACTTCAGATACGAGCGCGCGATGTCCGTACCGCCGTCGTACGTACCCGACTTCAGTTCCGTCGAGGAGACCTGGGAGTCGGGGTAGTCCGGGGTCTGCACCCAGGTGTCCGTGGTCACCGCGAGGGTGGAGGTGGGGTCGACCGTCACCGGGTACTGGGCGGTGGCCAGGAAGTCCTTGTCCGGGGTCAGCACCAGGGTCTGCGCACCGTCGGCGGCCGTCTCGACCTTGGTCGTGACCTGCTGCTGGTGGTCGGATTCACCGGACGCCGGGTTCTTGGAGGCGTCCCACATCATCGGGGCCGGCGCCTCGGCGACCAGTTTGCCGCCGTGGTCCTTCAGCAGCAGGTGCCCGGAGTCGGCCTGGGAGAGCACAAGTCCCTTGAGATCCAGAGGGATCCGGTACGACACCGTGCCGTCGGCGGGCTGCTGGGCGAGCTTGATGTCCTCCGAGAAGCCCTGCGCCAGCGCGGTGACCGAGAGGGTCTGGCCGCTGCCCAGGGCGTAGGAGGCGGTGCTGTTCCTCACCGACGGGGTGGGCAGTTTGTCCTGCCAGCCCAGCCCGAAGGACTGCTTGCCCTTGGTCACCGACGCCAGCGCGGTGTCCCCGCCGTCCGAGACCGCGATGTCCGCCGCGCTCGCGGCCGGGGTGAGGTCGGCGCCGGTGTCGGACAACGAGGTGTCGATGTCCTTCCACGCGCCGTCCCGCTTCACCCGGACCGGCCCGGCGAACGCCTCCGTCTGCAACTCCCCGCTGGGCAGCGCGTACGTCGTCGAGTCCGCGGAACGCTCCGACAGCACCTCGATCCTGCGGTGCTGGAGACGGGCCATCAGGATCGCGGACGCCTCGTCCTGGGCCTCGGCGGGACCGAGTTTCCCGGCCGCGTGCGACTTGGTGGAGGCCGTGGTGGCGGTGGTCGCCGCGAACGCGGCACCGGTGTCCATCGACATCAGGGCCGCGTCGGCGGCGAGCAGCATGACCACTCCGACGGCGGTCCGTCTCAGTCTTCGCCCGGCGGGCATGGGTCTGTGACGCACTATCAGTTCCCTCCCTCGTCACTCCACGCGTTTCGCATTTCACGGCGCGGAGCCAACAGAAACGAACCGATCTTCACGAAAGGGTCCGAGTGCGCTCAGGGGACCCACATGCGGCACTCAACGAACACCCAATTCCGGCCCAGTGGGTCACCAAGGGCAGACCAAGGGCTCACTGCGGAAGGGGGTATTTGCACCTCTTCGCCCCGAGGTAGGTCCGCGGTGAGATTTTCCTCAGGGATGGAAGAAGACATGGAGCAATGGGTGAGAAAACGGCAAACTCACTGCTTCCACAGGCGTACGGTGCCGAGTCCGTCCCCGGTGGCGAGAAGTCGGCCGTCCGGGCGGCCGTCGGGTCCACGCTCCGCAGCCGCACACCGTAGGCGTCCGCGTACGCGAAGAGCGTGCTGTCGGAGCTGAATCTTCCGCCGCCGGGGGAGTACATGTCGATGGTCGGGGCGCCGGTCTCCCTGTTCCACAGCCGGGTATCGGTGGAGTCGTTCCCCCGCGTGGCGATCGATGTGCCGTCCGGGCTGAGGACCATGGTGGACACGCCACCGGTGCCGTCGAGGATGTTGGTCGGCCTGCCCGTCCTCAGGTCCCACAGCCTTACCGTGCCGTCGAAGCCCGCCGTGACGAGGACCTTGCCGTCAGGGGTGAACCTCATGTTCGTCACGGCGTCGACGAGGGTCTTGTAGGGGGTGGTCGGGGGGAGGACCTCGAAACCGGCGATCTCGGGGTCCCGCAGCACCGCGGCGAGTGCCTCGGCGTCGTGGGCCGGGGCGGTCAGCCCCCGCAGCCCGGTGGCCCGGTAGTCGTACGTGGCGACCAGCAGGGTCAGTCGGCGGCCTGTGGCCATGGCTTATCCGGCGTCCCTGTGCCGTCGGACGTACGCCTCGATCAGGGCCCGGCGCTCGGCGTCGGTGGCGCGTTCCAGCTCGATCGTGTCCCCGTCGATGGTCACGGACACCCGGTGCCGGGCGGCGGAACGGGCGAGCCAGTCCCGCACGGTGTCGATCAGCGCCGGGAACACCCCACCGGCCGCGCTCAGCGCCACGACCATCGCGCCGACCGTCACCGGGTCGGTGCCCTTGGCGCCCTCGGGGAGGGGTCCGGCGGGGCGGGAGTGGAGCGACTCGATGTCGAGAGCGGCGATCTCGGCGCGCAGGGCGCGGGTGACGCGCTCGGCCCGCTCGGGATCGACCTCCGGATCGGGTACGACGACCACGTCGACTTTCAGCACACCGTCCATGTCCCCCTGCTCCCGCTGATGACCGGTCACTTGATCCGTCGCTGGACAATGCACCCACAGTGTGGCCCGAAAAGCCTTCTGGGGCGACGCGTTCGCGACTGTTCACGACTGACGGTGGCACCTCGCGACCACCGCGTCCGCGAACGCCCGCGCCGACGGCGACAACGCCGTCCAGTTCCGCACCGCCCACCCCACCGACAGCGGACGCAGCGCGGGGAAGGGGATCAGCCGCAGTCCGCCGCGGACACCCGGCAACTCCGGTACCAGCGCCCGCCCGAGCCCCAGCTCCGCCAGCAGCATCGCGGTGTCCCAGTCCGCCACTCCCGTGTCGAACTCCGGTCTCACGCCCAACTCGGCGAACGCGGCGTCCAGATGGGCGGCCGAGGTGGAGTTCGGGGGCAGCCGCAGCAGTCGTACGCCGAGGAGGTCCTCGGCCCCGACACGGGACCGGTCGGCCAACGGGTCGTCGGCGGGGACCGCCAGGACCCACGGGAGGTCCATCACCGGGCGCTGCTCGATCCCGCGCACCGGCCCGCCCAGGGTGATCCAGGCGAGGTCGAGGCTGCTGTCCGCGAGCGCGTCGAAGCAGCCGCGGCTGGAGGACTCGGTCCTGAACTCCAGGTTGACCCGGGGGTGTTGGCGCCGGAAGGCGACCACCGCGTCCGCCATGAAGTGCCGTACGGTCGTCGCGCCGGTCGCCACCCGCACCGAGCCGCTCTCCCCGTCGACCATCTCCCGCAGCCGCCGCAGCGCCAGATCCAGTCCGGCGATGCCGTCGGCTGCGGCCGTCTCCAGCACGCGGCCCGCCCGGGTCGGTACGACACCCCGCGGCTGCCGCTCCAGCAGGCTCACGCCCGTCTCCCGCTCCAGTCGCTTCACGTGCTGGCTCACCGCGGACTGAGTACAGCCGAGATCCCGCGCCACGGCGCTGAGACTCCCCGCCCGGCACACGGCGACGAAGACACGCAGATCGTCGAGGGTCACAACACCCAAGCTAACACTTGGAGTTACCGACAAATCCATAGGATTGACTGGCCCCACCCCCACGTACGACCATCTCCCCAGGGCCCAGGCGGCAACCCGCCCCCACCCGGGAAGGGGCGGGTGCCGACCCAAGCTCCCCAGGGCCCCGCCGGCCGAAGGGACCCCACCCGTGCCCACGCCTGCCACCACCGACAAAGCCCGAGCCCTGCTACGCCGGCTCGGCGCCCACACCGCCCCACACCCCGGCGGCACCCTCCTCACCCACCTCGAACGCGTCCGCATCCAGCTCGCGCTATGGGGCGCCCGTCAGGAGCTCCAACTCGCCGGTCTCTGCCACGCCTTCTACGGCACAGACGGCTTCCCCACCGCCCTGCTCCCGCTCGACCGCCGCTCCGAACTCGCCGCCGTGATCGGCCCGGAGGCCGAGACGATCGTGCACTTCTACGCGAGCTGTGACCGCGGAGCCACGTACCCCCATCTCTTGGAGCCCTTCTTCCGGGACCGCTTCACCGGGCGAAGCCACACCCCCGACCCGGCCCTGTGCCGGGACTTCGCCGAGTTGACCGCCGCCAACGAACTCGACCTGGCACGACGGGACTTCGCGTTCCGCGAGCGGTGGGGGCCCGAACTGCTCGCACTGCTCACCCGGTTCAGGCCTCTCCTGAGCGCGGCCGCCTGGCGTGACACCTTCGCCGTGCTTCACGCGTCTTGACTTCTCAAGACCCCCGCGCGACATTCCGGACCCTTCGTCCATACCAAGCGCAGGGGGCCGATCATGAGCGTGACCCGAAGACGTGTGCTCGCCGGAGGCGCCGGGGCCGGGGCGTCCGTCGCCGTGGGGGTGCGGACGGAAGCGCGGGCCGCCGCCCCGCCGCTCCTCGGGACGTACGACGTCGTCGTCATCGGATCCGGTGCCGCCGGGATGACCGCCGCGCTCACCGCCGCCAAACAGGGACTCAGCACCGTCGTCCTGGAGAAGGCGCCGACCTTCGGCGGTTCCGCCGCCCGTTCCGGCGCCGGGATCTGGATCCCGAACAACCCCGTCGTCCTCGCCGCCGGTGTCCCCGACACCCCGGCCAAGGCGGCCGCCTACCTCGCCGCGGTCGTCGGCTCCGACGTCCCCGCCGCCCGCCAGAACGCCTTCCTCGCCCACGGCCCCGCCATGATCTCCTTCGTCATGGCCAACAGCCCCCTCCGCTTCCGCTGGATGGAGGGCTACAGCGACTACTACCCCGAACTTCCCGGCGGCCTCCCGAACGGCCGCTCCATCGAACCCGACCAGCTCGACGGCAACATCCTCGGCGCCGAACTCGCCCACCTGAACCCGCCGTACCTCGAAGTCCCCGCCGGACTGGTCGTGTTCAGCGCCGACTACAAGTGGCTCGCCCTGTCCGCGGTCAGCGTCAAGGGCGCCGCCGTCGCCGCCGAATGCCTGGCCCGCGGCACCCAGGCCGCCCTGCTCGGCCAGACCCCGCTCACCATGGGCCAGTCCCTCGCCGCGGGACTGCGCAAGGGACTCATGACCGCGGGCGTACCCGTCCAACTCAACACACCCCTCACCGAGTTGTACGTCGAGAACGGCGCCGTCACCGGAGCCGTGACCCCCGCCGGTCTCTACCGCGCCCGGCGCGGAGTGATCGTCGGCTCCGGCGGCTTCGAGCACAACGCGGCCATGCGGGCGCAGTACCAGCAACAGCCCATCGGCACGGAGTGGACCGTCGGCGCGAAGGAGAACACCGGCGACGGCATCCGAGCGGGCCAACAGGTCGGCGCCGGACTCGCGTTGATGGACGACGCCTGGTGGGGCCCGGCGATCCCGCTCCCCGGCGAGCCGTACTTCTGCCTCGCCGAACGCACGCTCCCCGGCGGTCTGCTCGTCAACGCGGCCGGGCGGCGCTTCGTCAACGAGGCCGCGCCCTACAGCGACGTCGTCCACACCATGTACGAGCGCAACCCGACCGACCCCGACATCCCGTCCTGGCTGATCGTCGACCAGAACTACCGCAACCGGTACCTCTTCAAGGACGTCGCGCCGACCTTCGTCCTGCCCGCCGACTGGTACAGCTCCGGCGCCGCCCACAAGGAGTGGACGCTGGACGCCCTCGCGACCTCGATCGGGGTGCCGTCGGCCGCCCTGCGCACCACCGTCGACCGCTTCAACTCCCTCGCGCTGAAAGGGGACGACACCGACTTCGGGCGCGGCGACAGCGTCTACGACCACTACTACACGGACCCCGCGATCCTCCCCAACTCCTGCCTCGCGCCCCTGTGGTTGCCCCCGTACTACGCCTTCCGGATCGTCCCCGGCGACCTCGGTACGAAGGGCGGCCTGCGGACGGACGCGCGGGCGCGGGTGCTGCGCCCTGACGGTTCGGTGATCCCGGGTCTGTACGCCGCCGGGAACGCCAGCGCGGCCGTCATGGGCCACAGTTACGCGGGCGCGGGCTCGACGATCGGGCCGGCGATGACGTTCGGGTACATCGCGGCGCGGGATCTGGCGGGGGTTCTCTAGCCCTTCAGTTCTTAGTCCTTAGTCCTTAGTCCTTGCGGACGATCAGGTGGGCCTGGCGGGTCGGTTCCGTGCCCTGGGGTTCGCGCACCGTCTGGGAGACGGGGGCGAACCCCGCCGCCCTGAGCAGGCCCATGACCTGGTCCGGCTGCCGGCGCAGGAAGTCCAGGGCCACCGGGTGGCCCCAGGGCTGTTCGTGGCGGTTGGGGACGTCGCCCACCTGGAAGGCGATGAGGAGGTGGCCGCCGGGGGTGAGGACTCGGCGGCACTCGGCGAAGAGGGAGGGGAGTTCGTCCACAGGGGTGTGGATGGAGGAGTACCAGGAGACGACGCCGGTGAGGTGCCCGTCCGGGAGGTCCAGGGCCAGCATGGAGCCCTGTTCGAAGCGGAGGCCGGGGTTTTCGCGGCGGGCGATCGTCAGCATCGATTCCGAGAGGTCCAGGCCGAAGACATCGAGGCCGAGGGAGGAGAGGTGGGCGGTGACTCTGCCGGGGCCGCAGCCGAGGTCGGCGACGGCCGCGCCCTCACCGAGCAGTCCGGCGAAAGCGGCGAGTGTGGCGCGGTCCAGAGGGGAGTCGGCGAGAGGGTCCCTGAACAGTTCGGCGTAGTCCTCGGCGATGGCGTCGTAGAAGGTGCGGGTGGTGGTCACGAAGTCGGTCATGGGTGGGGACGGTAGTGGGTGGGTGCGGGTTCGTGGGGGCTGGTCGCGCAGTTCCCCGCGCCCCTAGGTCGGTCAAGTCACGCCTAGACCGCGCAGTACTGCCGTCGCAGCCGCCGCTCCCAGTACCACCACCGCGAACGGGGCCCTGCGCCATGCCAGCGCCGCCCCCACCAACACGCCCGCCGGACGCGCCCACCCCGCGAAACCACCGCCCTCCGTCAGCGCGCCCGTCGCCAGTAGCGCCACCAACAACACCACTGCCCCGGCCGACAGCAACTCCTGTACCCGCCCCGGCAGTTGCACCCGCCCGTGCAACACCGGTCCCACCAACCGAAACGCGTACGTCCCTACCGCCAGCGCCAGGATCATCGTCACCGTCGCGTTCATGCGGAGTCCCTTCGGCCGTACGCCACCAGGCCCGCCAGGGCCAGTAGCACCGGGACCCCCGCCGGGACGGCCGGTGTCGCCGACAGGGCGATCGCCGCGCCGAGCAGCGCGGAACGTCGTACGGCCGAATCCGTGCGCAGGGTCGGTAGGACCAGCGCGACCAGGACCGCCGGGAACGCGGCGTCCAGGCCGTATGTGGCCGTGTCGCCCAGGGCGCTGCCCGCCAGCGCGCCCAGCAGGACCCCCGCGTTCCACACGGCGAACAGGCCGAGGCCGGAGATCCAGAAGGCCGCGC
The DNA here is from genome assembly GCF_040643855.1 of Streptomyces sp. NPDC047072. Taxonomy (NCBI): domain Bacteria; kingdom Bacillati; phylum Actinomycetota; class Actinomycetes; order Kitasatosporales; family Streptomycetaceae; genus Streptomyces; species Streptomyces sp. NPDC047072. Next base: position 33,529 of record NZ_JBEYVC010000018.1, read on the forward strand.
GGCGGCGGGCGGGGTCGGGCTGGGCGAGGGCGAAGGCCACCGTTTCGTCGGTGACCAGGTGGGCGCCCACGAGGCGGGTCGTCCAACGCCGGCCCAGGATGTCCGCCACGGCCAGACTGTAGGCCGCCGTACGGGTGTTGAGGAGGAGGCCGGTGGCCGCCGCGGCGAGCGGGCCGCCCCCGGCGAGCAGCACACCGACCGCGCTGAACTGGGCGGAGCCCGCGTACACGACCAGGGACATCACCACCGGCACCCACACCGGCAGGCCCCCGGCCACGGCGATCGCTCCGAAGGAGACGCCGACGATCCCACCGGCGAGCCAGACGAGCGCGCTGTCACGGACCAAGGGTGTTCGGTAGAACGTACGCATGTTCACTACACTGGACGGAAGCCACCTCGTTCGTCAAGGCGAACGGTCGTACCGATGGAGCGAACGAAATGACCGACAGCCCCCCGCCCCGCCTCCCCCTGGACTGGATCGCCGCCTCGCTCAAGCGTGAGCGCGCCCGGTCTGGGCTCTCCCTCTCCGAGCTGGCCAAGCGCGCCGGGATCGCCAAGTCCACGCTGTCCCAGCTGGAGGCGGCCGGCGGGAACCCGAGCGTGGAGACGCTGTGGGCGCTGGGGGTGGCGCTCGGGGTGCCGTTCAGCGCGCTGGTGGAGCCGCCGGCGCCGTCCGTGCGGGTCGTCCGGGCGGGGCAGGGGCCGAGCGTGGCCTCCGAGAAGGCGGAGTTCGCGGCCACGCTGCTGTCGGCCAGCCCGCCCGGGGCGCGGCGGGACATCTATCACCTACGGGCCGAACCCGGGGCGGTACGGGAATCGGAGCCGCATATTCCGGGATCTGTGGAGCATCTGGTCGTGAGCACGGGGAGGCTGAAGGCCGGTCCGTCGGGGGAGGAGGTCGAGCTGGGGTCCGGCGACTACATGACGTATCGCGGGGATGTCGCCCATTCCTACGAGGCGCTCGCGCCCGGGACGACGTTCGTGCTGGTCATGCAGCATGTCTGAAGGCCCTGCGGGGAAGGCAGGAGCCCCGATGCCGTGCGGCTCGGGGCTCCTTGGGTACTGCTCTCAGGTCCGGATCAGAGACGGGATCGCCTCGGAGTCTGGATCACTCAGACGGGGGTGACGTTCTCCGCCTGCGGGCCCTTCGGGCCCTGGGTGACGTCGAAGGAGACCTGCTGGTTCTCCTCCAGCGAACGGAAGCCGCTCGCGTTGATGGCGGAGTAGTGGACGAAGACGTCCGGGCCGCCGCCCTCCTGGGCGATGAAGCCAAAGCCCTTTTCGGCGTTGAACCACTTCACGGTTCCGGTAGCCATAAGCCCTCCTTGGGCCCAAAGGGTTGCCCTGCTCCAGAACCTGCAAGTGTGAAAGCTAATGCCGCACTGCATACGTCTGAAAACGACTAGAGCCCGCGGTCACATGCTCCGCAGGCTCTGTACTGCAAGGGAAACCAAACTGCAACTTGCGGCGAGCCTAGCACGCAGGCAGCCGAAAGCAATAGAGGTCAAGATCACGTCACCCGGACGTTTGAAGATCGTGTGAGCGTTGACCCGGGGGCCGAAGGCTAGACCGTACCGCAAGGGGTCTAGTCTCGCGATGTGGACAATTCTCGCACCCGGCCGCGCGTCGGCCACATCCAGTTCCTCAACTGCCTGCCCCTGTACTGGGGGCTCGCGAGAACCGGCACCCTCCTCGACTTCGAGCTGACCAAGGACACCCCCGAGAAGCTCAGCGAGCAGCTGGTGCGGGGCGACCTCGACATCGGGCCCATCACCCTCGTCGAGTTCCTGCGCAACGCCGACGACCTGGTCGCCTTCCCGGACATCGCCGTCGGCTGCGACGGCCCGGTCATGTCCTGCGTGATCGTCTCGCAGGTCCCCCTGGACGAGCTGGACGGCGCCCGGGTCGCCCTCGGCTCGACCTCCCGCACCTCCGTGCGCCTCGCCCAGCTGCTGCTCGCCGAGCGGTACGGCGTCCGGCCCGACTACTACACCTGCCCGCCCGACCTCAGCCTGATGATGCAGGAGGCCGAGGCCGCCGTACTCATCGGAGACGCGGCGCTGCGGGCCAATCTGCTGGACGGTCCGCGCTACGGCCTCCAGGTGCACGACCTCGGCGCGCTCTGGAAGGAGTGGACCGGGCTGCCCTTCGTCTTCGCGGTGTGGGCGGCCCGCCGGGACTACCTGGAGCGCGAGCCGGTCATCACCCGCCGGGTCCACGAGGCCTTCCTCGACTCCCGCAACCTCTCCCTGGAGGAGGTCGGCAAGGTCGCCGAGCAGGCGGCCCGCTGGGAGTCCTTCGACGAGCAGGTCCTGGAGAAGTACTTCACCACCCTCGACTTCCGCTTCGGCGCCCCCCAGTTGGAGGCGGTCGCGGAGTTCGCCCGCCGCGTCGGTCCGACAACGGGTTTCCCCGCGGACGTGAAGGTGGAACTGCTCCGGCCCTAACCTGCATCTGGTGGGTACGGGGTGTTGGGGGAGGCAGTATGCAGCCGCTCGGAGTGGACGAGCCCGGTGCCGTGGGTCCCTACCGCCTGCTCGGGCGGCTCGGGTCCGGCGGGATGGGGCGGGTCTACCTCGGCCGCAGCGCCGGAGGACGGACCGTCGCCGTCAAGATCGTGCACCCGCACTTCGCGCTCGACGAGGAGTTCCGCGCCCGCTTCCGGCGCGAGGTGGACGCGGCCCGGCGGGTGGGCGGGGCGTGGACCGCGCCGGTGCTCGACGCGGACCCGGAGGCGGCGGTGCCGTGGGTCGCCACGGGGTATGCGGCCGGTCCGTCCCTGAGCGCGGCCGTCGCGGACGGCGGTCCGCTGCCGGGTCATTCCGTACGGGCCCTGGGGGCGGGCCTCGCCGAGGCGCTGGCGGCCGTCCACGACCTGGGGCTGGTGCACCGGGACGTGAAGCCGTCGAACGTGCTGCTCACCCTGGACGGCCCGCTCCTGATCGACTTCGGCATCGCGCGGGCGACCGACGGCACGGCCTCCCTGACCTCCACCGGCGTCTCGATCGGCTCGCCCGGATACATGTCGCCCGAGCAGATCCTCGGCAAGGGGGCCACCGGGGCAGCCGACGTCTTCTCCCTCGGCGCGGTGCTGGTGTTCGCGGCGACGGGACAGCCGCCGTTCCCCGGGGACTCCTCCGCCGCGCTCCTCTACAAGGTCGTCCACGAGGAGCCCGAGTTCGGCGCGCTGGACGGTGACGTACGGGAGATCGCCGCGGCCTGCCTCGCGAAGTCGCCTCAGGAACGGCCGACGCCCGGGGAGGTGGCCCGGCGCCTCGCCCCGGAGGGCGCGGCCCGCCTCGTCACGGGCGGCTGGCTGCCGGGCGCGCTGGTGGAACAGGTGAGCCGGAGCGCCGTACACCTGCTGAACCTGGAGACGGCGGTCGAGGAGACGCCGTCGGGCCCGGTGGGGTTCAGCAGCCCTTCGGTGGGGGCGTTCGGACCGGCGCCGGTGATGGAACAGCAAGTGGTCCCGGCCCTTCCCGAGCCGCGGGACGCGTCGCCGTACGAGACCGTGGTGCCGCCTTCGGATCCTTCCGGCCAACGGCCCGGGAAGGTCTCCGTCTCCGTGGCCGCCTCCTCCGCGCCGGGCGACAACGGGCGGGGCCGTCGGCTGAGTTGCACCGTCGCGCTCGCCGTCGCCGGGGCGCTCGCCGCGGTGACCGTGGGGTCGGTGTTCGTGTTCGATCTGCTGCCCGGCAGGGGCGACGACGATTCGAGCGGCTCGGACTCGGCGGCGCGACCACCGGGGGCCTCCGCGTCGGCGTCCGGATCCGCGTCGGCGTCGGCCACCTCCGCGCCGCCCCCCACGCCCACCTCCCTCCCCACGGACGACTCGGCCGCCCAGGTCCCCGCGAGCTATGTGGGCACCTGGGAAGGGCCGGCGAGCGGGCTCGACGGTGCCGTCCCGATGGGGACCTTCCGGCTGACGGTCCGCCGGGTGGTCGTGGGCGAGGAGTTGGGCCGGATGCGCCAGACGGACGCCATCGGCGCGGTCTGCAACGACATCCTGACGCTCAAGGAGGTCACCACGACCGAACTCGTGGCGACCTCCGTGGGCGCGAAGGACAACCACTCCGGCTGCAACCCCGCCGCCCACACGGTCCGCATCGCTCCGGCCGGCGACGACCTGAAGTACGTGTCGGAGAGTGCGGCGGAGGGGTATCCGCAGGCCAGGCTGTCCAAGGTGGACTGAACCGGGCTCAGTGCCCCCGGCACCTGCTCACGTCGATCCGCACGATCTGCGGGTCGTGGTCGCTGGCCTGGTCGGCGAACTCCGCGTTGAGGTGGACCACGTCGTAGTCGTAGTGCGTGACGGCCGGGGTCGTCAGCGTGTGGTCCAGCGTCTGGGAGTTGCCGTCGTAGACGTAGGTGTAGCGCTCGGCGGCGGGCAGCGTGGTGACGAGGTCCTTCAGGACGCCGCCGTCCGTCAGCGTGGTGACCGTGTTCGAGAACTCGAAGTCGTTCAGGTCGCCCAGGACCACCGCCTTCGCGTCCTTGTCCGCCGCCAGCAGCGACTTGACGAAGGTGTTCACCTCCGCGGCCTGCTTGGCGCGCTGCGTCTCCGAGCTGCGGGCCGGCGGCTGGTAGCGGCTGTGCAGGGACTGGTCGCCGCCCTTGGAGGTGAAGTGGTTGGCGATCACGAAGACCGACTCGCCGTGGAAGAGGAACTCACCGACCAGCGGCTTGCGGCTGCTGTCCCACGCGTCGCTGGTGGGGTCGATGCGGCCGGGGGAGTACGTGAGGGTCGCGCCCTTGCGGGTCTTCACCACGCTCGTCGCCGTCGTGGCGTCGCCGCCCGCCCGGTCCACGAAGGAGACCCGCTTGGGGTTGAAGAGGAAGACCTGGCGGATGTTGCCGCCGGGCTCGCCGCCGTCCTTGTTGTTCTCGGGGGAGATGTACCGCCAGGAGTAGCGCGGGCCGCCCGCCGCGCGGATCGCGTCGGTGAACCGGGTCAGGGTCTGCTCGGCGCTCACCGTGCCGTCGTTGGTCGCGCCGTTGTCGTCCTGGATCTCCTCCAGGGCCACGACGTCCGGCGACCTGAGGTTGACGGCGACGCCCTGCGCGAGGCGGTCGAACTTCTCCTGGTCGTCGAGCGCGTCCAGGTTCTCCACGTTGTACGTGGCCACCGCCAGCTCGTCGCCCTTCTGGCGGCGGGTCACCTCCTGCTTGAGGCCGTTGTCGACCAGGGTGCCCAGCTGGGTCGCCTGGACGTTGTAGCCGCCGTAGGTGGAGTAGTCGAGCGGTCCTGTGGTGGTGCCGGAGAGCTCGTCGCCGACGTTCGCCGCGGGGAAGGCGGTGGTGGTGTCGAGCGACATCACCTCCACGCGACCGGTGTTCTGCTGGTCGTAGGAGGAGTAGAGAGTGCCGCCGCGCTTCGTCGGGCTCTCGTCCGGCTTGACCGTCACCCACAGCTCGCCGTACGCGTCGCTGGCGCCGACCACGCGCGCGTCGGAGAACGTGGTGCGCATGCCCTCCAGGGACTCGTAGAAGTCCAGGGCGTAGGTGGTGGGTTCGAGCGGGAGGGACTCGATGCTGCCGCCGCCGGCGGTGGGCGTGTAGGCGTCCGGGACCGACGAGGCGTCCAGGGTCACGGCAGCGGGCAGCGTGTTGCCGGAGGACAGGACCGTGGTGACCGGGCCGGTGATCTCGGTGACCGACTGGTTGCCGCTGCCCGGGTAGTACTCGCTGACCTTGCCGGTGACCAGGACGGAGTCGCCGACCGCCACGGCGGGCGTGGCCGAGCCGGTGTACACGAAGACACCCTCGCTGGTGCGGGGGTCGGCGTCCGGGGTCGGGTCCTGGATCCAGAAGCCCTTCGAGCCTGAGGTCCGGACGCCGGTGACGATGCCGGGGACCCGGGTGACCGCCTTGCCGGCGTACGGGGAGAGCCGGGTGGTGCCCTGGATGTCGTGGACGCGGAGGGTGCCGGGGTCGGTCGTACCGCCGCCGGTGTCGCCGCCGCCGTCGCCCGTACCGGGCGTCTGGCCCGCCGAGTTGACGGGTGAGGGGGTCCCGGCGGTGAAGTCGGCGGCGTTGTCGTCGGTGTCGGCGAGGGACTCGGCGCGGGCCACGGAGGCGGTGTTGGAGGCGCCGGTCGCGGGGCCGCCGCCCTCGCGGACGACCGCGGTGCCGTAGCCGACCAGGTCCACGATCCGGGTGTCGGCGGCGCAGTCCGCGGCGGTCTTGCAGGCCAGCGCGGTGGTGCCGGAGACCAGGGCGATGGTGCCGGTGGTCGCGCTCATCGCGATCGCGCCGGACGCGTCGGGGGTGGGCAGGGCCGTCGTACCGCCGCTGCCGGTGCCCTCGCCGACCAGGTACCGGCCGCCGGCGGCGACCGTACCGGCGAGGGAGGTCACCTGCCAGGCGGAGGAGGCGGAGGGCGAACCGGGCAGGTACTGCACGCTGTAGCCCGACAGGTCCAGGACGTCGGAGCCCGCGTTGGCGAGCTCGACGAAGTCCCGGGTCAGGGTGGCGCCCGAGTTGCCCCCGCCGCCGTACACCTCGGCGATCACCGCGGTGGCGGACGGGGCGGCGAAGGCGGCGGGGATCGCGGTGAGGGCGAGTGCGCCCGCTGCGCCTACGGATATCAGCGGGTACGCGGCGCGACGGGCGCCGGATCTTCTGCGTGAGGGCCTGGACACGCTGGCGGTCTCCTCGGGTTGGACGGTCAACGCTCCGCTGGGGCGCGGTGGTTGGGCTTGGCGTGGGGGGACCTGTGGGGAGTCGGCTCAAGTTACGCGCGTAGAAAGGGCGGTGCCAAGGGGTGTGTGTTAAATCGGGGGAACAGGTTGGTGATATGTGGGGGTGACGGGTGCTGGACACGCTCACGGTCGTCGCCGTGGCCGCTGTGTGGGGGGCGGGCGCGGGGGCGCTGCTGCCACGGGCGGCTTATCGGTTGTCGGTACCGGCAGAGGAGTCCTGGCGTTCGGTCTGCCCCGAGGGGCACCTCGTCCGAGGGTGGCTCGGGCCGGGGCGTTGCGGGGAGTGCAGGTCGGTGTACGGCCCCCGCACCCCCCTCGTCTCCGCCCTCACCGCCCTCCTCTGCGTGCTGCTCGCGCTCGCCACGGACACCCGTCCCGACCTCGCCGTCTGGCTGCTGCTGACGCCCGTCGCCGTGCTGCTCGCCCTCGTCGACCTGCGGGTACGACGACTCCCGGACGTCCTGACGCTGCCGCTCGCGGCGGCCGCGCTGGGGTTGCTCGCGCTGCTCTCCCTGGTGCCGGAGCACACGGGCCACTGGCCGACCGCGCTCTACGGCAGCCTCGCGCTCGGCGCCTTCTACTACCTCCTCTACCGCATCAACCCGGGCGGTATGGGCTTCGGCGACGTCAAGCTGGCCCTCGGCGCGGGCGCGGCCCTCGGCTGGTACGGCTGGCCGACACTCCTCCTGGGCACCTTCGCCGGCTTCCTGCTGGGCGCGCTGTACGGCGGCGCCCTGGTCGTGGCACGGAAGGCGAACCGGAAGACGACGATCCCCTTCGGCCCGTTCCTGATCGCGGGGGCGTACCTGGGCCTGCTGATCGGGGCGTACGCGGCCTGACCTCAGCGCTGTCGGTCCCCTGGCGTAGGCTGGGCGCGTCCGCCCGCCCGTCTCCCACCACCACCCTTATTCAGAGCGCTTCGCGCACACCTCCCGATTCCTTACGAAAGGGACGCTCCGGTGACCGAGAAGGCCGACCTTCAGTCCGTGCTCGACCGTGCCGCCGACGGTGGGCGGATCACGCCGGAGGAGGCGCTCGACCTCTACCGCGACGCCCCGCTGCACGCGCTCGGCGCCGCCGCCGACGCCGTACGACGGCGCCGGTACGCGGGTACCGAGCACATCGCGACGTACATCATCGAGCGGAACATCAACTACACGAACGTCTGCGTCACGGCCTGCAAGTTCTGCGCCTTCTACGCCCCGCCCACCGCCAAGGACAAGGGCTGGACCCGCGACCTCGACGACATCCTGCGCCGGTGCGCGGAGACCGTCGAACTCGGCGGCACGCAGATCATGTTCCAGGGCGGCCACCACCCGGACTACGGCGTCGAGTACTACGAGAAGCACTTCGCCGCCATCAAGAAGGCGTACCCGCAGCTGGTCATCCACTCCCTCGGCGCGTCCGAGGTCGAGCACATGGCCCGGATCTCCAAGGTGACGGTGGAGGAGGCGATCCAGCGGATCCACACCGCCGGCCTCGACTCCTTCGCCGGCGCCGGCGCCGAGCTGCTCCCCGAGCGCCCCCGCAAGGCCATCGCCCCCCTCAAGGAGTCCGGCGAGCGCTGGCTGGAGATCATGGAGACCGCGCACCGGCTGGGCGTGGAGTCCACCTCCACCATGCTCATGGGCACCGGCGAGACCAACGCCGAGCGCATCGAGCACCTGCGCATGATCCGCGACGTCCAGGACCGCACGGGCGGCTTCCGCGCCTTCATCCCGTACCTCTACCAGCCCATGAACAACCACCTGAAGGGCCGCACCCAGGCCACGATCTTCGAGTACCTCCGGATGATCGCGATCTCCCGGCTCTTCATGGACAACATCGCCCACATCCAGGGCTCCTGGCTCACCACCGGCCAGGACGCGGGCCAGCTCACGCTGCACTACGGCGCCGACGACCTCGGCTCGGTCATGCTGGAGGAGAACGTCGTCTCGGCGGCGGGAGCCAAGCACCGCTCCAACCTCCAGGAAATGATCGACATGATCCGCACCGCGGGCCGTGTCCCGGCCCAGCGCTCCACGACGTACGAGCACCTCGTCGTCCACGACGACCCGGCGAACGACCCGGTCGACGCGCGCGTCATGTCCCACATCTCCTCGACGGCCATCGCGGGCGGCACGGCCCACCCCGAGCTGAAGATCCTCGCCTCCAACTAGGGCGTCGACGGGGGAAGCTTGCTGACGATCCACAGGGCCCCGCTGCTCCTCCCGGGCGGCGGCGGTGAGCCTTTGCGCGACGGCGCGGTCCTGATCGAGGGACAGCGGATCACGGCCGTAGAGGTGTACGAGGTGCTGGCGGCCGCCCACCCGACGGCAAGGGTGCGCCGCTGGCCGGGAGTCCTCACCCCGGGCCTGGTGAACCCGCACGGCCCCGAACTCCTGGAACAGACCTACCACCCGGACCCACGCGAGGACGTGACAGAGGTCCACTGGGGCGCGAGCGCGAGGCGGGGAGTCCAGCGGATGCTGGCGCACGGGACGGTGGCGGTGGCGGGGAACCTGCGGAGACCGGCTGCCCTGGACGCCGTACGACGGGCGGGTCTGCGGATTGTGCAACGGGCCGTGGTGGGTGAGCCCGTGTTTGACCTGCTGAAGGGCCGGAATCTTGAGGATGTGCGCTGGGAGCCCTTGTCCCCCGGCGTGGACGCCACATTCACGGTCTTCGACGCACCAGACGAACCCGCACTGGCAAAGATCGGCGCGTCGTCGTGTGTGGCAACGGTGATCGCGGGTCGCTTGCTGTACCGCGCACGGTGAGAGCTTTTAAGGGGCGCGGGGCTGTATCGATTTGCGGCTCCGCCGCGTGGGCGCGACAAGCCCCCACCGGCCCGACGGCCGAAACTCAACCAGAGAACGCCTCCCCAAACGCCCCCGATTCCTGCGAAACCCCACTGCAATCCGTCGCCGCGTCATCATCCCCCGAACTCCCCGACTCGCACGCCTGATCCCGCGCCGCAGACCACATCGACACCCACGCGATCCCCTTCGACTCGGCAAAACTCCGCACCTGCGCCGCGTCCGACAGCGAAAACGTCTCCCCGTCCACGTCGTTGACCCCGATCATCGACGTCAACGCCATCGCCCCCCACGCCGTCGCGTCCGACGTCCCGAACACCGACTTCAGCTGCGTGTGCGCGGCCGCCGCCGCGGTGAGCGCGTAGTCCCCCATGTCCCCGTCGTACGACTCCCCGTAGTTCATGGTCATGAGATTGACCGTCGAGACCTGCACCCCGCTGTTGTTGGCGGACTCCAGCAGCGCCACGCTGTCGTCGTCGAGCCCCGACGGCATCACGGGCAGCGTGAACGAGACGGACAGGTCGGTGCGTTCCTTCTGCAGCAGCGCGATCGCCTGCGAGCGCAGGTCGACCGAGTCGGAGTCGGTCAGCACGTCCCCCTCGATGTCGAAGTCGGCCAGCGAGGACCCCGCCGCGTCCAGCGCCTTCCCGTACGCCGCCGCCAGCTTCGCCGCGCTGGAGCAGGTCTGCGCCAGCTCCTTCCCGGAGGCCCCGCCGAAGGAGACCCGCACCTCGGCACCGCCGTCGGTGAGCGCGCTGATCCGGGACTTCACGGTCGAGTCGCCGATCGCGGCGGAGTCGTTCCAGGTCGGTGTGCAGTCGCTGCCGTCGGCGATCACGAAGGCGAGGTTGTACGTGGCCGGGGAGCCCGCGGAGTCGTTGGCGGAGGCGGTCTCGGCGCTGACGTAGGGGGCGTACGAGGTGGTCGTGGCCGACGGCGAACTGCTCTGTGGGGAACTGCTCGTTCGTGAGGGTTCCGGTACGGCGTCCGTGCTGCTGTCGGAGCCCGCGGAGCACCCCGCCGCACCCACCGCAAACAGACAGACGACCCCGACCGTCGGCCTCAGCAAAGCCCGCATTGTGCCTGCACCCGCTCTCGTGATTTTCGTCTCAGGATCGAAACAAAGCCCTATTCGAAAGGAGAACGTCTCATACGCAGCTGGTGTTCAGGGGCATCGACAACACACAGGCAATACATGGGAGGGAAGGAGTGAACCGGACCAATCGGTCACGCCAAAAGGTGTATTCAACTCACTTCCCTCCCGGACCGGTTGCGCAGGGGTTCCCCGAATCTCTCAGGGAAATGACAGGTTAAGGCGTTTCTCATAAGCGCCTCACAAGAAGACGCGTTTCGGTCACATAAAGACTCCTTAGCGTCTGAGGAATGCAAACCGAGCCCGCTATCGAAAGCCGCGCCGCCGCACGCGGTCGCCGCCGCAAACGCGGCAACGAGTCCGCCGACGGACCCGTGTTCGTCGACAACTCCGGTCGCCGCTCCAAGCTGCTGCGCCGGATCGGTCTCCTCGCCGGTGCCCTGTCCCTCGGGTACGCGGTCGTCCTCGGCCTCGCCTTCATGGGCATCGGCGTGTCCAGCACCACGCTGCTGCCCTTCGGCGGCGGCCAGAACGGCCCGGGCGGCCAGAACCGGGGCGGCCCCGGCGGCCTCACCGAGCAGGGCGGCACCGGCAACGTCGTACGGCCCACCGGCACTCCGCCCGCGCTGCCGTCCGGCGTGCCCACGCCGACCGCGTCCGCCACCGCCAACTAGTCCGGAACGGGGGCCACCTCATGACTTCGACCACGACGCCGTCGCGGGGCCGCCGGCGTGCTCCCTCCCGTATCGAACGGGCGGCGGGCAAGGCCGCGGCGCTGCAGAAACCGCGGGTCATCCTCGCCATGCTGCTCCTGCTCGGACTGACCAGCGTGATGCTGCTGGACGGCTATCTGCGCGCCGAGGTCGGCGGCGACGAGCGGGTGCGCGACGGGGCCAGCTCCAGCAAGGTGCCCGACAAGATCCTCAACGGCGGGCCGATCATCAGCTTCCGGGGCGGCCAGGCGACGACGACCTCCGTCCCGGCCAAGACGATCGCGCTCACCTTCGACGACGGCCCGAACCCGACGTACACGCCCCAGGTGCTGGACATCCTGAAGAAGTACGACGTGCCCGCGACCTTCTTCGTGGTCGGCTCGATGGTCTCGCGCTACCCGTCGATCGTGAAGGACATGGTGGACGACGGCAACGAGGTGGGCATCCACACCTTCACCCACGTCGACCTCTCCTACCAGAGCGACGCCCGTATCCGGCGCGAGATGACCCAGACGCAGCTCGCCCTCGCGGGCGCGGCCGGCATCACCACCACGCTGTTCCGGGCGCCGTACTCCTCGGAGACGGACGCCATCGACAACTACAGCTGGCCCGTCTACGAGAAGCTCGGCGAGGAGGGCTACACCAGCGTCTTCGTCGACACCGACAGCGACGACTGGAAGAAGCCGGGCGTCTCGAAGATCGTCAAGTGGGCGACGCCGTCCGGGACCACGGGCGCCTCCGTGCTGATGCACGATGCCGGCGGCGACCGCGAGCAGACGATCAAGGCGCTGCCGAAGTACATCGAGAAGATGAAGGCGAAGGGCTACACCTTCACCACCATCAGCGGAGTCGTCGAGGCCCAGAACACGGGCGCCGGGGCCGGACAGCAGGCGAACGCGCCGGCCGGTGCCGCGGGCGGACAGCTCCAGGGCGGGGCGCCGAACGGCACCGCCCGTCTCCAGGCCGCCCACCGCGAGGCCACCGGCACCACCCTCTACGAGGGCAAGGCCCTGGTCGTGGCCGTCGCCGTCGCTGAGTACACGGTGCCCGCGCTCTCGGTCGGGCTCGTGGTCGTGGGCGTCGCCGTCATGAGCCGGTTCGGGATGATGCTGATCCTCGCCCGCCGCCACTACAGACAGCGCAACAAGCGCCGCTTCAGCTGGGGGCCGACGATCACCCGCCCGGTGAGCGTGATCGTCCCGGCGTACAACGAGAAGGAGTGCATCGCCAACACCCTGGAGTCGTTGTCGAAGAGCACCCACCCGATCGAGGTCATCGTCGTCGACGACGGCTCCTCGGACGGCACCTCCGAGATCGCCCGCGAGGCGGCCCGCTCGCTCGGCATGACCAACGTCCGGGTCATCCGCCAGGAGAACGCGGGCAAGCCGGCCGCGCTCAACAACGGTGTCCGCAGCGCCAGTTACGACATCGTCGTGATGATGGACGGCGACACCGTCTTCGAGCCGGACACCGTACGGCAGTTGGTGCAGCCCTTCGCCAATGAGGAGGTCGGCGCGGTCGCGGGCAACGCCAAGGTCGGCAACCGCAACACGGTCATCGGGGCCTGGCAGCACATCGAGTACGTGATGGGCTTCAACCTCGACCGCCGGATGTACGACCTGCTGCGCTGCATGCCGACGATCCCGGGCGCGATCGGCGCCTTCCGCCGCGAGGCCGTGCTCCAGGTCGGCGGGATGAGCGAGGACACCCTCGCCGAGGACACCGACATCACCATCGCGATGCACCGCGCGGGCTGGCGGGTCGTCTACCAGGAGCACGCGCGCGCGTGGACCGAGGCGCCGGGCTCCCTGAAGCAGCTGTGGTCGCAGCGCTACCGGTGGTCGTACGGCACCATGCAGGCGCTGTGGAAGCACCGCAAGTCCCTCACCGACAAGGGTCCTTCGGGGCGCTTCGGCCGGGTCGGCATGCCGCTGGTGGTCATCTTCCAGATCGTCACGCCGGTGTTCGCCCCGCTGATCGACGTGTTCACCGCGTACTCGATGATCTTCGTCGACTTCCAGGCGGCCCTGTACGCGTGGCTGGCGGTGCTGGGGATCCAGCTGGTCTGCGCCGCGTACGCCTTCCGGCTGGACAAGGAGAAGTACCGGTACCTGCTGATGATGCCGCTCCAGCAGCTGGCCTACCGGCAGATGATGTACCTCGTCCTCATCCACTCCTGCATCACGGCGCTCACGGGCGGCCGCCTGCGCTGGCAGAAGCTGAAGCGCACCGGCGAGGTCGGCACTCCGGCAGGGGTGAGCTAGATGAGCTGGGAGCAGCAGGGGTACGGGTACGGCCAGGGGTACGGCGACGGGCACGGCCACGCGCACGCGTACGGGCAGGACCAGGGGTACTCGGAGTATGCGCAGCAGCCGTATCCGCAGCAGTATGTGGAGTACGGGTACGGCGTGCCGGAGGCTACGGCGCCGATGCCGGTGCTGGAGCCGGAACCGGAGCCGGTGCTGGAGCCTGAGCCGCTTCTTGAACCGGAGCCCGCTGCTCCCACCGACGCCGGGGCGGAGGAGGAGAAGCCTTCGCCCCGGCCCCCGGGCCGGGACCGCTACTTCGACACCCTGCGGGCCGTCGCCCTGATCCGGGTCGTCACCTATCACACCTTCGGGTGGGCCTGGGCGGGCATGGTCTTCCCCTCCATGGGCATCATGTTCGGCCTCGCCGGCACCCTCATGGCGAAGTCCCTGGAGCGCCCGGCGTTCAAGGTCGTCAAGAGCCGGATGCGGCGCCTGCTGCCGCCGTTCTGGTTCTGGGGCGTCTTCGTGGTCCTCGCGATGCTGATCCACGACTGGATGCCGGGCTGGCAGATCGTCTTCTGGATCGTGCCGCTGGGCGATCCGCCGGGCAACCAGTGGGCGATCCAGGCCTGGGAGATCCTCTGGTACCTGCGGACCTACCTCTGGTTCGTCCTGCTCTCCCCGCTGCTCCTGAAGGTCTTCCGGCTGGCCCCGGTGCCGGTCCTGCTGCTCTCCCTGGCCCCGATCGTGGTCTTCCACTTCCTGTGGGAGCCGCCCGACAACCGCCTCGGCAGCGCGCTCACCGACCTCGCCACCTTCCTGTTCTGCTGGATCCTCGGCTTCGCGCACCGGGACAGGGTCCTGGAGCGGCTCAAGCCCTTCGCCGTGGTCGCCCTCTCGCTCGCCGCGATCGGCTTCGGCGGCTGGTACGCCTTCACGCACCAGGCCGAGACGGGCTCGTACGACCTCGACGACATCCCGCTCGCCCAGGCCTTCTGGTCCGCCGGGTACGTGATGCTGCTGATGTGGGCCAAGTCGTGGTTCGGGATCGACTTCGCCTGGCTGACCCGGTTCCGGCGCACCGACCGGATCGTCACGATCTTCAACTCCCGCGCGGTGACGATCTACCTGTGGCACGAGATCGCGCTGATCCTCGCGGTCCCGCTGATCGACCAGTTCTGGAACGTGCCCGCCTTCGAGAAGTGGCTGCCGCTGGAGAGCCAGTGGTTCATGTTCGGCATCGGGTGGGTGCTGATCGCGGTGTTCGTGCTGGTGTGCGGGTGGGTGGAGGACGTGGCCGGGAAGAAGAGGCCGCGGCTGCTCCCCTGAGCGGGCCGTGGAGGTCGTACTGCAAGAATGGGCGGGTGACCCGCGCCTCCCTGAACAAGCAGCCGCACGAAGTCGCCTCGATGTTCGACGACGTGGCGGAACGGTACGACCTGACGAACGACGTGCTCTCGCTCGGCCAGGACCGGGTGTGGCGCAAGGAGGTCGCCCGGGCCGTCGACGCCCGCCCCGCCCAGAAGATCCTGGACCTGGCCGCCGGTACGGCCACGTCCTCGCTGCCCTTCGCGCGGACCGGCGCCTATGTCGTGCCCTGCGACTTCTCGCTGGGCATGCTGCGGGTCGGCAAGAAGAACCACTCCTGGCTGCCGTTCACCGCGGGCGACGCGACGAAGCTGCCGTTCCGGGACGATGTCTTCGACGCGGTCACGATCTCCTTCGGGCTGCGCAACGTCCAGGACACCGACTCCGCGCTGCGCGAGATGTACCGGGTGACCAAGCCCGGCGGACGGGTCGTGATCTGCGAGTTCTCGCACCCGACCTGGGCGCCCTTCCGCACGGTCTACACCGAGTACCTGATGCGGGCGCTGCCGCCGGTCGCCCGCGCGGTCTCCTCCAACCCCGACGCGTACGTCTACCTCGCCGAGTCCATCCGCGCCTGGCCCGACCAGCCGGCGCTCGCCGAGCGGCTCCAGAAGGCCGGCTGGTCGAAGGTGGCCTGGCGCAACCTGAGCGGCGGGATCGTGGCGTTGCACCGGGGCGTCAAGGGGAGCTGAGTCCGCACACGGGGCTCGGGCTCGGGGCTCGGCTCAGGGCTCAGCCGAACCCCGTCGTGCAGCGCACCGCGTACGGGTCGCCCGGCTCGTCCAGCTCGCGCTGGAGGCCGCCCCTGGGGGGCTTCGGGATACGGGGTTCATGGACGCCCCCGCCACCCTCGCCCGGGCCGAGGTCGAACCACACGTACACCACCGAGTCCCGCGGCACCTCCGCGCCGGCCTGCGGGTACTGGCGTACGACATAGTCGACGACGGCCAGGTGGAAGTCCTTGCGGTCCGGCGCGTTGATGAACAGGCCCTGCGCCTGCGCCGTCTCGCGCGCGTCCACGGCCATCAGACCGACCAGACGCGGGACGCGGACTTCGGGCGATTTGGGTGTTATGCGCACAGATGTCACCCCCAGCGGTACAGGCAGGGTAACTCTCGCGCCATGGCGCCCGGAAGTGCCGGGTTTCTTTCTGTAGCAGATCGCTACCGTGCGTGACCGTTTCGCAGGGTGAGCCGGAAACAGAGCGCGTTCTCCGCGAACCGCGGGTGCGGGTAGGTCTCCGCGAGGGTCATCCCGAGCCGCTCGGTGACCGCCACGGACCGTTCGTTGCCGGGCCGGACCATCGCGACCACGTCCGTGACACCGGCCGCCCTGAGCCGCTCCAGGGTCATCTGCGCGGCCGCGGTGGCGTACCCCTTGCCCCAGTAGGCCCGGCCGAGCCGCCAGCCGATCTCGATCTCCCCCGTCGGACCCCAGTCCTGCGGCCACGGCTGCGCGCCGGTGAAGCCGATGACCTCGCCCTTCTCGTCGACCATGGTCCACAGGCAGAAGCCCAGCTCGGCGTCGTGCCGCCGCTGGCGCGCGGTCAGCTCCTCGTAGACCGACAGCTCCGCCGACTTGCCGCCGTGGAACTCCATGACGTCCGGGTCGTCGAAGACCCGATGCCAGGCGAGCGCGTCCTCGTCGGTGGGAACACGCAGCCGTACCACGGGGAGAGGTCGGTTCACAGGGCAGCCCTTCAGCCGGGTGATCAATTCTGCTGAATAGACTGCCCGTGTCCAGTGCCCCTCGGCACGCGGATTCCGAACTTGATTCCGAACTTGATCCGAGCTTGGGGAGATCCCGCCGTGACCGTCGTGAGCGAGCCCCTGTCCGAGAACACCGCCGATGTCATCGTCGTCGGCGCGGGGCCGGCCGGCTCCACGACCGCGTACTACCTCGCCAAGGCCGGACTCGACGTACTGCTCCTGGAGAAGACCGAGTTCCCGCGCGAGAAGGTCTGCGGCGACGGCCTCACCCCGCGCGCCACCAAGCAGCTCGTGGCCATGGGCATCGACGTCTCCGAGGAGGCCGGCTGGCTGCGCAACAAGGGCCTGCGCA
This sequence comes from Streptomyces sp. NPDC047072, assembly GCF_040643855.1. NCBI lineage: Bacteria > Bacillati > Actinomycetota > Actinomycetes > Kitasatosporales > Streptomycetaceae > Streptomyces > Streptomyces sp. NPDC047072. The sequence goes on from NZ_JBEYVC010000018.1 coordinate 50,515, forward strand.
TCATCGGCGGCGGGGTCCGCCTCCAGCTGGACTGGCCGGATCTCGCCTCCTACCCGGACTACGGCCTGGTCCGCAAGCGCGACGACTTCGACGAGCAGCTCGCCCGCCAGGCGCAGAAGGCCGGGGCGCGCCTCTTCGAGCGCTGCAATGTGGGTGCCCCGATCATCGACGACCGCACCGGCCGTATCACCGGCGTCCACGCCAAGCTCGGCGAGGACAAGCGCGAAGTCACCTTCCACGCGCCCCTGGTGGTCGCCGCCGACGGCAATTCCACCCGGCTCTCCCTCGCGATGGGCCTGCACCGCCGCGAGGACCGCCCGATGGGCGTGGCCGTACGGACGTACTTCGAGTCGCCCCGCCACGAGGACGACTACCTGGAGTCCTGGCTGGAGCTGTGGGACCGCCGCGGCCCCGGCGAGGACCGGCTGCTGCCCGGCTACGGCTGGATCTTCGGCATGGGCGACGGCACCTCCAATGTCGGCCTGGGTGTCCTCAACACCTCCGACTCCTTCAAGGAGCTGGACTGGCGCGAGGTGCTCAAGGCCTGGTGCGCGTCCATGCCCGAGGAGTGGGGCTACACCCCCGAGAACATGACCGGCCCGATCCGCGGCGCCGCCCTCCCCATGGCCTTCAACCGCCAGCCGCACTACACCAAGGGCCTGCTGCTGGTCGGCGACGCCGGCGGCCTGGTGAACCCCTTCAACGGCGAGGGCATCGCCTACGCCATGGAGTCCGGCCAGATCGCCGCCGACGTCATCGTCCAGGCCCACGCCCGCCCGACCCCCGGCAGCCGCGAACTGGCCCTGCAGCGCTACCCGCAGGTCCTCAAGGACACCTACGGCGGCTACTACACGCTGGGCCGCGCCTTCGTGAAGCTCATCGGCAACCCGAAGGTCATGAAGATCGCGGCCCAGCGCGGGCTGACCCACCCGCTGCTCATGAAGTTCACGCTCAAGCTGCTCGCGAACCTCACGGACCCCACGGGCGGCGACGCGATGGACCGGATCATCAACGGCCTCAGCAAGGCGGCGCCGAAGGCGTGACGCGGGGCCCGGACCGGAGCACCGTGGAGGGATGGACGCAGGGCTCGCGTTACCGCTGTTCGTCATCCTCATCACGGTGTCGGTCTGGGCACTGGTTCACTCCTACCGGCGCTAGCCGTGGCCGCTAACCGCCGTTCAGCGCCTCGACGTTGGCGGCCCGGCGCGCGAAGACCTCCTCGCGCCGGGCGGCCACCTGCCGCAGCGCGTCCTTACGGTCCCGCGCGGACAGCCGGTCCAGATACACGCGTCCGTTCACATGGTCGGTCTCGTGCTCCAGGCACCGCGCGAAGTACCCGGTCCCCTCGATCACGAGCGGCTCGCCGTCCCTGTCGAACCCGCGCACCACGGCCCGGTCCGGACGCGGTACGTCCATGATCGCGCCCGGCACCGACAGACACCCCTCGCTGTCGTCGAGCAGCCTGCGCCCGGCCGGGTCGAGGGCCTCGACGACGGGGTTGACGATGTGCCCGACATGCCGGCCCCCGTCGTCGTCCGGGCAGTCGTAGACGAACAGCCTGAGGTCGACACCGACCTGGTTCGCCGCGAGTCCCGCTCCCTCGGCGATGTACATGGTCAGGAACATGTCGTCGATCAGCGCGGCGAGGTCGGGTCCGAACTCGGTGACGTCCCGGCACGGCTTGTGCAGGACCTCCTCGCCGACCTCGGTGACGCGCCGGACCTTTCCGCGCCGGGCCTCGGGCGCGATCCGGGGGTAGGACGGGCCGGCGGGCCTGCCTTGTACGAAGACGCTGGGCATGGGTGTGTTTCTCCTTGTTGTGAGGATGCTGTGGGCGGTGGGGCAACGGGCTTCCGGCCTCCGGCACCCCTCCTTACCCTCCGTTGCCCATGACAACAGAACACCTGCGACAGCCCCATGGCCACTCCCGCAGACGGTTCCTGGCCGGTGCCGGGGGAGCGGCCCTCGTCTTAGGCGGTGCGGGACGGGCGGCGTCCGCGCCCGCCGTGTCCGGGTCCGCGTCCATGTCCGCGTCGGCGTCCGGCACGCGCGTCGCCGTCCTCGGCGGGGGCGTCTCCGGCCTCAGCGCCGCCCACGAACTCGCCGAGCGCGGCTACTCGGTGACCGTCCACGAGTACTACGACGTCCTCGGCGGCAAGGCCCGCTCGATGCCGGTCCCGGGCACGGCGTCCGGCGGCCGCGCGGACCTCCCCGCCGAGCACGGCTTCCGCTTCTTCCCCGGCTTCTACCGGAACCTCCCCGACACCATGCGCCGCATCCCCTTCGCGGGCAACGCGGGCGGGGTCCGCGGCAACCTCCGCAACGCCACCGAGGAGTTGTTCGCCCGCGGTTCCGGCCGCCCCGACCTGCACTTCCCGCTGCGTCGCGCCACCACCCCGCCGGCCCCCGGCGATCTCACCCCGTCCTGGATCCGCGACCAGATCCTCTCCGTCCTGGACCTCGCCACCCGCCTCCCCGCCCACGAGGCCGCCTACTTCGCCGACCGCGTGCTGGTCCACCTCACCAGCTGCGACGCCCGCCGCGAGGACCAGTGGGAGCGGACCCCCTGGTGGGACTTCATCCGCGCGGAGGAGATGAGCGCGGAGTACCGGACGCTCCTCGGCATCGGCCAGACCCGCAACCTCGTCGCCACCCGCGCGGAAGTCGCCTCCACTCGCACGGTCGGCCGCGTCATCATCGAGGCCCTCATCCTCTGGGGCCTGCTCGGCCGCGGCCTCGACGGCCCCGACGCCGACGTCGACCGCGTCCTGAACGCCCCCACCAGCGAGGCCTGGATCGACCCCTGGGAGACCCACCTGCGCTCCCTGGGGGTCGAGTTCGACCTCGGCACCGAGGTCCGGGAGATCCTGTACGGCGGCGGCCGGGTCACCGGCGTCCACGTCTCGGCCCGCGACGGCGGCGACGACCGTACGATCACCGCCGACCACTACGTCTGCGCCCTCCCCGTCGAGCACGCGCGCGTGACGTGGGGCCCGGCCCTGCGCGCGGCGGACCCGCAGCTCGCCCGCTGCGACGCCCTGCGGACGGACTGGATGACCGGGGTGATGTTCTACCTCCGCACGCCCACCCCGGTCGTGCACGGCCACATCAACTGCCTCGACTCACCCTGGTCGGTGACCGGCGTCGGCCAGGCGCAGTTCTGGGACGGCCGGGACTTCGCGCGCGACTACGGCGACGGACGGGCGCACGACTGTCTGTCCGCGATCATCTCCGAGTGGGACAAGCCGGGCATCCTGTACGGGAAGACGGCTCGTGAGTGCACCAAGGAGGAGGTCGTCGCCGAACTCTGGGCGCAGTTGAAGGACGGCCTGAACGACTCCGGCAGGACCGTGCTGCGCGACGAGGACCGGCTCGGCTGGTTCATGGATCCCGCTGTGACGGGCCTGGGCGGCCTCGAGCCGCGGAACCGGGAGCAACTCCTCATCCACCCCACCGGGACGCTCCACAACCGCCCCACGGCCCGTACGAGGGTCCCCAACCTCTTCCTCGCGGGCGACTACGTCCGCACCGACGTGGACCTGGCGACGATGGAGGGCGCCAACGAGTCCGCGCGGCTCGCGGTCAACGCCCTGCTGGAGGCGGACAATTCGGACGCCGAGCGCTGCCGGGTGTGGGAGCTGTACCGGCCCCCGGAGATGGAACCCCTCAAGCGGGTCGACGAGGTGCGCTATCGGCTGGGCCTGCCCAACACCTTCGACCTGGGGTGAGCCGGAAGGGACCGCTGCCCCCGGGCGGTAGCGGTCCCTTCCGTACGACTGAGCCGTGGTCGCTCGTCAGAGCACCCGCACCGCGCCGGTCGGCGGGTCGTAGGACAGCGGCTTCTCGGCGACGCCCGTGGACGGGTTCTGCGCGCCGACGAACATGCCGTCACCGACGTACACCGCGACGTGGTACGCGCTGCCCGCGCTGCCCCAGTACAGGATGTCGCCCGGCTGCAGGTTGCTCAGCGAGACCTGGGTGCCGGCCGTCGACTGGTCCTGCGAGACGCGCGGCAGGTCGATGCCCACCTGCTTGAAGGCGGTCTGCACGAGGCCGGAGCAGTCCCACGAGCTGGGGCCCGTGCCGCCGGAGACGTACGCGTCCCCGATCTGCGCCTTGACGAAGGCGATGACCGCGGCGGCCGAACCGGTCGCCGTGCTCGTGGAGGTGGAGGTGGAGGTGCTCGCGCTCGCCGACGCGGACAGGGTGGCCCGCTCCGTGCTGCGGGAGGCGGCCTCCTCGGCGGCGGCCCGGCGGGCCTCCTCCGCCTTCTTCTTCGCCTCTGCCTTCTTCTTGGCCTCGGCGAGGTCGGCCTTGGCCTGCTTGGCGGCCGCGGCGGCGGCCGAGTCGCGCTCGGCCTGCAGCTGGTAGTTGGCCGCGGCCTGCTGCATCGCGTCGGCGGTCTCGGCCACCTGGCTGCCCAGGTCGGCCGAGAGGGTGGGCAGTTCGAGGGTCTGCGTCGTCGACTCGGCGGCGAACGCCGAAGCCGACGCGCCCGCCGCTGCCATGCTGAGGACGCCACCGGCGACTCCGGCACGCACGGCGATCGAAGTCGTCGCGCTGCGGCGGGGTTTCCGGTGGCTGCGTATGTGAGCGGTGTGGGACATGAGAACAACCGGTATCAGGGGCTCCTCCATACCTTCAAGAAACGTGTGCTGCGCCACAGTTGTTCAACGGTGCCCCCGAAACCCTGCTGCGTCTCTCTTTATTGACGCCGTAACGGACATTGCGGACTCAGGTGATCAAGCCTGTGATCATGCCCTTTCGCTGTTACGTCCGAATTGCCCCGCACCTACCACCGGTTGAGACCGATGGCCAAGCCCCCTTCTCGTGAAGCTCTCACTCGTGTGGCGGAGGTCACGCAACGGTTACGACGGCGGCTGCGTCTGCGGGCGGCCGCCGCTCGTGAACGCGTGCACGCGTCCACATCCGTCCCCACCCCTCCTTCTGATGTGTGAATGCGGCGCACTATCAAGGCGCCGAGTCCAGCACCAATTTGCATGCAGTGGAACTCTCTTGATATGGAGACGCCTCCCTCGACCCGCATCCACTAGCGGAAATGTCACCTCTGGTGATCACTTGGGCGCTTGCCGTACGAAGATCGCCGCCGATCCGGCTTCATGATCCCTTGTCGGGTGGTGGAGATCACAAAGCTTGTGCAATACCCCGTGTCGCAGATCACAGACCGGCGGGCATAAGATGCGGGTCAGTTGGGCTTGTGACCTGCTTCACATGTTCTCGATCTTCGTTGGGACGAACGGAAGGTGAGAACGCCGTAGGAAGCGGGTGTGAGTCCGATGCCATCGCCAGCAGTCAGTGCCGACTGAGAGGAGCGAGGAGCGGTGAACGCCTATGCGCCCATCCTCGTACTGGGAGCCCTCGGGGCAGGCTTTGCGATCTTCTCCGTGGTCATGGCCACGCTGATCGGTCCGAAGCGGTACAACCGGGCCAAGCTCGAGGCCTACGAGTGCGGCATCGAGCCGACCCCCACGCCGGCCGGCGGCGGGCGCTTCCCCATCAAGTACTACCTGACGGCGATGCTCTTCATCGTCTTCGACATCGAGATCGTCTTCCTCTACCCCTGGGCCGTCACCTTCGACGCCCTGGGTGTCTTCGGGCTCGTGGAGATGCTGCTCTTCGTGCTCACCGTCTTCGTCGCCTACGCGTACGTATGGCGGCGGGGCGGCCTGGAATGGGACTGAGGGGCCTTTAACTCATGGGACTCGAAGAAAAACTGCCGAGCGGCTTCCTGCTGACCACCGTCGAGCAGGCCGCGGGCTGGGTGCGCAAGGCGTCCGTCTTCCCGGCCACCTTCGGCCTCGCCTGCTGTGCCATCGAGATGATGACCACCGGCGCCGGACGCTATGACCTCGCCCGCTTCGGCATGGAGGTCTTCCGCGGCTCACCCCGCCAGGCCGACCTCATGATCGTCGCCGGCCGGGTCAGCCAGAAGATGGCGCCGGTGCTCCGGCAGGTCTACGACCAGATGCCGAACCCCAAGTGGGTCATCTCCATGGGGGTCTGCGCCTCCTCGGGCGGCATGTTCAACAACTACGCGATCGTGCAGGGCGTCGACCACATCGTCCCGGTCGACATCTACCTCCCCGGCTGCCCGCCGCGGCCCGAGATGCTGATGGACGCGATTCTCAAGCTCCACCAGAAGATCCAGACCTCCAAGCTCGGCGTGAACGCCGAGGAGGCGGCCCGGGAGGCGGAGGAAGCGGCGCTCAAGGCCCTGCCCACGATCGAGATGAAGGGGCTGCTGCGGTGAGCGACGCGAACGGTGTGAACGGCGCCGACGGGGGCTCGAACGGGGTGAACCCCGAGAAGGACCTCGGCGCCTCCAACCTCCCCGGCCAGCGCGGCGAGGGCGGTGAGGAGATCCGCGTCCAGCGCGGCATGTTCGGCGCCAACAACGGCGGCGACACCTCCGGCTACGGCGGCCTGGTCCGCTCGATCCGCCTCCCGGGACCGGCGGCCCGCCCCTACGGCGGCTGGTTCGACGAGGTCGCCGACGAACTGGAAGGCGCCTTGGAGGAGCAGGGACTCCTCCCGGACAATGCCATCGAGAAGACGGTCGTCGACCGCGGCGAGCTCACCTTCCACATCGAGCGCGAGCACCTGCTGCGCGTCGCACAGACCCTGCGCGACGACCCGGCCCTGCGCTTCGAACTGTGCACCGGCGTCAGCGGAGTCCACTACCTCCACGACAAGGGCCGCGAGCTGCACGCCGTCTACCACCTGCGCTCGATCACCCACAATCGGCTGATCCGCCTGGAGGTCAGCGCCCCGGACGCGGACCCGCACATCCCGTCCCTGGTCTCGGTGTACCCGACCAACGACTGGCACGAGCGCGAGACCTACGACTTCTTCGGGATCGTCTTCGACGGTCACCCGGCCCTGACGCGGATCATGATGCCGGACGACTGGCAGGGCCACCCGCAGCGCAAGGACTACCCCCTCGGCGGCATCCCCGTCGAGTACAAGGGCGCCCAGATCCCGGCTCCGGACCAGCGGAGGTCGTACTCGTGAGCACTTCCCACGCATCCGCCTCCGCCGCTTCGGCGCGCGAGACCACCGAGGGCACCGTCTACACGGTCACCGGTGGCGACTGGGACGAGGTCGTCCAGAGCGCGGCCAAGGCCGACGACGAGCGCATCGTCGTCAACATGGGCCCGCAGCACCCCTCCACCCACGGCGTGCTCCGCCTGATCCTGGAGATCGACGGCGAGACGGTCACCGAGGCCCGCTGCGGCATCGGCTACCTCCACACCGGCATCGAGAAGAACCTCGAGTTCCGCACGTGGACGCAGGGCACCACGTTCGTGACGCGCATGGACTACCTGACGTCCTTCTTCAACGAGACCGCCTACTGCCTCGCCGTCGAGAAGCTCCTCGGCATCGAGGACCAGATCACCGAGCGGGCCGAGATCATCCGGGTGCTCCTGATGGAGCTGAACCGGCTCTCCTCGCACCTGGTCTGCATCGCCACCGGCGGCATGGAACTCGGCGCCACCACGATCATGATCTACGGATTCCGTGATCGTGAAATGATTCTCGACATCTACGAGCTCATCACGGGCCTGAGGATGAACCACGCGTACATCCGCCCCGGCGGACTCGCGCAGGACCTGCCGCCCGGCGCGGTGGACCACATCCGCGAGTTCGTGAAGAAGATGAAGAAGAACCTCCCGGAGTACGACAAGCTCGCCACCGGGAACCCCATCTTCAAGGCCCGTATGCAGGACGTCGGTTACCTCGACCTCGCCGGCTGCATGGCCCTCGGCGCCACCGGCCCGATCCTGCGCTCCACCGGCCTGCCGCACGACCTGCGCAAGGCGCAGCCCTACTGCGGCTACGAGACCTACGACTTCGACGTCCCGACCGCCGACAGCTGCGACTCCTACGGGCGCTTCCTGATCCGCCTGGAGGAGATGCGCCAGTCGCTGCGCATCGTCGAGCAGTGCCTGGACCGGCTCCAGCCCGGCCCGGTCATGGTCGCCGACAAGAAGATCGCCTGGCCCGCCCAGCTCGCCCTGGGACCGGACGGGCTCGGCAACTCCCTCGACCACATCAAGAAGATCATGGGCACCTCCATGGAGGCCCTGATCCACCACTTCAAGCTGGTCACCGAGGGCTTCCGCGTCCCGCCGGGACAGGCGTACGCGGCCGTCGAGTCGCCCAAGGGCGAACTCGGGGTGCACGCGGTGTCCGACGGCGGCACCCGCCCCTTCCGGGTCCACTTCCGCGACCCGTCCTTCACCAACCTTCAGGCCATGGCGGCGATGTGCGAGGGCGGCCAGGTCGCCGACGTCATCGTCGCCGTCGCGTCCATCGACCCCGTGATGGGAGGCGTCGACCGGTGACCACCTCATCTTCCGAGCGGGGCGTCAGCCTGGGCATGCCCGAACTGCCCGCGCCCGCCTACCCGGACGACGTCCGAGCCCGCCTGGAGGCGGACGCGCGCGAGGTCATCGCCCGCTACCCGGACTCCCGCTCGGCCCTGCTGCCGTTGCTGCACCTCGTGCAGTCGGAGGAGGGCCATGTCACGCGCACCGGGATGCAGTTCTGCGCGGACGTGCTGGAGCTGACCACGGCCGAGGTGACCGCCGTCGCCACCTTCTACACCATGTACCGGCGCAAGCCGTCGGGTGACTACCAGGTGGGTGTGTGCACCAACACCCTCTGCGCTGTGATGGGCGGCGACGCGATCTTCGAGGAGCTCCAGGAGCACCTCGGGGTCGGCAACGGCGAGACCACCGACGACGGCAAGGTCACCCTGGAGCACATCGAGTGCAACGCGGCCTGCGACTTCGCGCCGGTGGTGATGGTCAACTGGGAGTTCTTCGACAACCAGAGCCCGGCCAGCGCCAAGCGCCTCGTCGACGACCTGCGCGCGGGACGGGCCGTGGAGCCCACGCGCGGGGCGCGCCTGTGCACCTTCAAGGAGACCGCGCGGATCCTTGCCGGTTTTCCCGACGAGCGGCCAGGGGCCGTCGAGGAGAGCGGCAGTGCGGGACCGGCGTCGCTGGTGGGCCTCCGCCTGGCCAGGGGAGAGACCGCACCCGCGCGCGTGGTCCATCCGCGCGACGGCGCACCGCAGGACCGGGACGTCCACGACCCGTCCCCGGCGGAGCACCTGAGCTCACACGACGCGCCACAGGACACGTCGGCCTCCGACCCGGCCCACCCGGCCGGGCCCGCCGCCGAGGAGGGGGAGTGATGACCTTGGCACCCGAACTGAAGAACAACAGCCCCGAGAAGCTGCTCGCACCCGTGCTGTCGGCCTTCTGGGACGAGGACAGGTCCTGGACGCTGGACGTCTACAAGAGGCACGAGGGATACGAGGGGCTCCGTAAGGCGCTCGCGATGTCGCCGGACGACCTGATCGCGTACGTCAAGGACTCCGGTCTGCGCGGGCGCGGCGGCGCGGGATTCCCCACCGGAATGAAATGGCAGTTCATTCCGCAGGGAGATGGAAAGCCGCACTATCTAGTTGTCAACGCCGACGAGTCGGAGCCCGGGACGTGCAAGGACATCCCGCTCCTCTTCGCGAACCCGCATAGCCTCATCGAGGGCATGATCATCGCGTGTTATGCCATCAGGTCTTCGCATGCCTTCATCTATCTGCGCGGTGAAGTCGTCCCTGTGCTGCGGCGGTTGCACTCGGCCGTGAGCGAGGCCTACGCGGCCGGCTACCTCGGACAGAACATCCTGGGCAGCGGCCTCGATCTCGAACTCACCGTGCACGCGGGCGCGGGCGCGTACATCTGCGGTGAGGAGACCGCACTGCTCGACTCGCTCGAAGGCCGCCGTGGTCAACCGCGGCTCCGTCCCCCTTTCCCTGCGGTCGCGGGCTTGTATGCGTGCCCGACTGTTGTGAATAACGTGGAGTCGATCGCGTCGGTTCCCGCGATTCTGCAAAAGGGCAAAGACTGGTTCAGGTCGATGGGCAGCGAGAAGTCCCCGGGCTTCACGCTCTACTCGCTCAGCGGCCATGTCGTCAGTCCCGGCCAGTACGAGGCCCCGCTCGGCATCACGCTCCGCCAGCTGCTGGAGATGAGCGGCGGAATGCGGCCGGGCCACCGGCTGAAGTTCTGGACGCCGGGCGGCTCCTCCACGCCGATGTTCACCGACGAGCACCTCGACGTCCCCCTCGACTACGAGGGCGTCGGCGCCGCCGGTTCCATGCTCGGCACCAAGGCCCTGCAGTGCTTCGACGAGACGACCTGCGTCGTCCGCGCCGTCACCCGCTGGACCGAGTTCTACGCCCACGAGTCCTGCGGCAAGTGCACCCCGTGCCGCGAAGGGACGTACTGGCTCGTGCAGTTGCTGCGCGACATCGAGGCCGGCAAGGGCGTCATGTCCGACCTCGACAAGCTCAACGACATCGCCGACAACATCAACGGCAAGTCGTTCTGCGCCCTCGGCGACGGCGCCGCCTCGCCGATCTTCTCCTCGCTCAAGTACTTCCGCGAGGAGTACGAGCAGCACATCACCGGCCGGGGCTGCCCCTTCGACCCGGCCAAGTCGACGGCCTGGGCGGACCGCCCGGAGGTGAACGCATGACGGTGACCACGAGCGCCCCCTCAGGCGGGGGAGAGGCGGCGGTCCCGCCGGAAGACCTCGTCTCTCTGACGATCGACGGCGCCGAGATCAGCGTGCCCAAGGGCACCCTGGTCATCCGGGCCGCCGAACAGCTCGGCATCGAGATCCCCCGGTTCTGCGACCACCCCCTGCTCGACCCGGCCGGCGCTTGCCGCCAGTGCATCGTCGAGGTCGAGGGCCAGCGCAAGCCGATGGCCTCCTGCACCATCACCTGCACCGACGGCATGGTGGTGAAGACCCACCTCACCTCGCCGGTCGCCGAGAAGGCCCAGCACGGTGTGATGGAGCTGCTCCTCATCAACCACCCGCTGGACTGCCCGGTCTGCGACAAGGGCGGCGAGTGCCCCCTGCAGAACCAGGCGATGTCCCACGGGCAGTCCGAGTCCCGCTTCGAAGGCAAGAAGCGGACCTACGAGAAGCCCGTGCCGATCTCCACGCAGGTGCTGCTGGACCGCGAGCGGTGCGTGCTGTGCGCCCGCTGCACCCGCTTCTCCAACCAGGTCGCGGGCGACCCGATGATCGAGCTGATCGAGCGGGGCGCGCTCCAGCAGGTCGGCACCGGCGAGGGCGACCCCTTCGAGTCGTACTTCTCCGGCAACACCATCCAGATCTGCCCGGTCGGCGCGCTCACCTCGGCGGCGTACCGATTCCGCTCCCGTCCGTTCGACCTCGTCTCCTCTCCTTCTGTCTGCGAGCACTGCTCCGGCGGCTGCGCGACCCGCACCGACCACCGGCGCGGCAAGGTCATGCGCAAGCTCGCGGCGAACGACCCCGAGGTCAACGAGGAGTGGATCTGCGACAAGGGGCGGTTCGCCTTCCGCTACGCCCAGCAGCGCGACCGGCTCCAGACGCCGCTCGTCCGCAACCCGGAGGGCGAACTCGTGCCCGCCTCCTGGCCGGAGGCGCTCCAGATCGCCGCGCAGGGGCTGCTCGCCTCCCGCGGCCGGGCCGGAGTCCTCACCGGGGGCCGGCTCACCGTCGAGGACGCCTACGCGTACAGCAAGTTCGCGCGCGTGGCCCTCGACACCAACGACATCGACTTCCGCGCGCGCGTGCACAGCAGCGAGGAAGCCGACTTCCTGGCCGCGCGGGTCGCCGGCAGCGGCCGTGACCTCGACGGTACGGGCGTCACGTACTCCGCTCTGGAGAAGGCGCCCGCCGTTCTGCTGGTCGGGTTCGAGGCCGAGGAGGAGGCGCCCGGCGTCTTCCTGAGGCTGCGCAAGGCCTGGCGCAAGCATGGGCAGAAGGTGTTCTCGCTCGCCACGCACGCCACCCGGGGCCTGGAGAAGGCCGGCGGCACGCTGCTGCCCGCCGCTCCCGGCACCGAGACCGAATGGCTGGACGCGCTCGCGGGCGGGGTCGGCCTGGAGGAGGGCGGTGCACAGGCCGCCGAGGCGCTGCGTACCGAGGGCGCCGTCATCGTCGTAGGAGAGCGGCTGGCCGCTGTGGCCGGTGGGCTCACCGCCGCCGCACGGGCCGCTTCCGCCACCGGCGCCCAACTGGTGTGGATCCCGCGGCGGGCCGGTGAGCGCGGGGCCGTCGAGGCCGGCGCGCTGCCGTCGCTGCTGCCGGGCGGGCGTCCGGCCACCGACCCGCGCGCGCGGGACGAGGTCGCCTCGGCATGGGGCGTGGCCGAACTCCCGCACCGCTACGGGCGGGACACCGGGCAGATCGTCGAGGCCGCGGCGTCCGGAGAACTCCAGGCCCTGGTGGTCGCGGGCGTCGAGATCGCCGACCTGCCCGATCCGGCACGCGCGCGTGAGGCGCTGCGCGAAGTCGGCTTCCTGGTGTCGCTGGAACTGCGGCCGAGCGAGGCCACCGAACTCGCGGACGTCGTCCTCCCGGTCGCCGCGGTCGCCGAGAAGGCCGGCACCTTCCTCAACTGGGAGGGCAGGGTGCGCTTCTTCGAGGCCGCCCTCAAGCCCGACCAGATGACCCGCCGCCTCGCGCCCACCGACGCGCGCGTGCTGCAGATGCTCGCCGACGCCATGGACGTCCACCTGGGACTGCCGGATCTGCGCACCACGCGCGCGGAGATCGACCGGCTCGGACCCTGGGACGGCCCGCGCGCCACCGAACCCCTGGAGTCCGCGGCCCAGTTGCCGCGGCCCGCCGCCGGAGAGGCCGTCCTGGCCGGACACCGGCTGCTGCTCGACCAGGGCCTCCTCCAGGAGGGCGACGAGGCGCTCGCCGGGACGCGACACGCGGCCCACGCGCGCGTGTCGGCCGCCACGGCCGCCGAGGCGGGCGTCAAGGAGGGCGACCTCCTCGCCGTCACCGGCCCCGCCGGAGTCGTCGAACTGCCGCTCCAGGTCACCGAGATGCCCGACCGGGTGGTCTGGCTCCCGCTGAACTCCACCGGCGGGGGAGTGTCCTCCGACGCCGGAGTGGTGCCCGGTTCCCTCGTCCGCATCGGCCCGGCCACGCTCGCCGCCGACGCCCCCAAGGAGGTGGAGGCATGAGCCCGTACTCCGCCGCTGAAGACCTCTCGATGTTCGGCACCGACCCCTGGTGGCTCGTCGTCGTCAAGGCCGTCTTCTGCTTCGCGTTCCTGATGGTGACCGTGCTGTTCTCCATCGTCTGGGAGCGCAAGGTCGTCGCCTGGATGCAGCTGCGCATCGGCCCCAACCGGCACGGCCCCTGGGGCATGCTCCAGTCGCTCGCCGACGGCATCAAGCTGATGCTGAAGGAAGACGTCATCGTCAAGCGCGCCGACAAGGTCGTCTACGTCCTCGCGCCGATCGTCGCCGCCATCCCGGCCTTCATGGCGATCGCGGTGATCCCCTTCGGCCCGTCCGGCAACGAGATCTCGATCTTCGGCCACCGCACCGCGATGCAGCTCACCGACCTCCCGATCGCGATGCTCTACATCCTCGCGGTCGCCTCGGTGGGCATCTACGGCATCGTCCTGGCGGGCTGGAGTTCCGGATCCACCTACCCGCTCCTCGGCGGCCTGCGCTCCTGCGCACAGATGATCTCGTACGAGATCGCCATGGGTGCCGCCTTCGCCTCGGTGTTCCTCTACTCCGGGTCGATGTCGACCTCGGCGATCGTCGAGGCGCAGCAGGACCGCTGGTACATCGTCCTGCTGCCGGTCTCCTTCATCATCTACGTCATCACGATGGTCGGCGAGACCAACCGCGCCCCCTTCGACATGCCGGAGTCCGAGGGCGACCTGGTCGGCGGCTTCAACACCGAGTACTCCTCGATCAAGTTCGCGATGTTCATGCTCGCCGAGTACGTGAACATGGTGACGGTCTCGGCCGTGACGACCACGCTCTTCCTCGGCGGCTGGCGGGCCCCCTGGCCCGTCTCCACCTTCTGGGAGGGCGCCAACCACGGCTGGTGGCCGCTGCTCTGGTTCGTCATCAAGGTGCAGCTGCTGCTGTTCTTCTTCATCTGGCTGCGCGGCACGCTCCCCCGCGTGCGCTACGACCAGCTGATGAAGCTCGGCTGGAAGGTCCTCATCCCGGTCTCCGTGGTCTGGCTGATGCTCGTCGCGACCGTGCGGACCCTGCGCAACGAGAACTACGACTTCGCCGACATCGCCCTCTACATCGGCGGCGGAGTCCTGGTCCTGCTGCTGCTCTCCTTCGTCGCCGACATGTTCCGCGAGAAGTCGAAGGCGGCCGCGCAGCCCGCCGAACAACCCGCCGGATTCGACCCGATGGCGGGCGGATTCCCCGTCCCGCCGCTGCCCGGACAGGAGTTGCCTCCGGTACCGCGGCGCCGCTCGCGCCAGGAGCGGGAGCTGATTGTCAGTGGTGGGCCCGATACTCAGAGTGACGGATCTCTGGATGGAAAGGAGGCGTCCGATGGCTGAGGAGCCCAAGGAGACCAAACCCGGTTTCATGAACCCCGTCGCCGGCTTCGGCGTGACCTTCAAGGCCATGTTCAAGAAGCGGCTGACCGAGCAGTACCCGGAACAGCAGAAGACCACCGCTCCGCGGTTCCACGGACGGCACCAGCTCAACCGCCATCCGGACGGCCTGGAGAAGTGCGTCGGCTGCGAGCTGTGCGCCTGGGCCTGCCCCGCCGACGCCATCTACGTGGAGGGCGCCGACAACACCGACGAGGAGCGCTACTCCCCGGGGGAGCGGTACGGCCGCGTCTACCAGATCAACTACGCCCGCTGCATCCTGTGCGGCCTGTGCATCGAGGCGTGCCCCACGCGCGCGCTGACGATGACCAACGAGTTCGAGCTGGCCGACAGCAGCCGCGCCAACCTCATCTTCACCAAGGAGCAGCTGCTCGCCGGTCTCGACGAGGGCATGGTCGACAGCCCACACGCGATCTACCCGGGCACCGACGAGCAGGACTACTACCGGGGCCTGGTCACGGAGGCCGCGCCCGGCACGGTCCAGCAGGCCGCCGTCTCCAAGGGCGAGGTGGTCCAGGAGGCCGAATCCACCTTCGGTGAGGGCGAGCCGGCGTCGGAGAAGGTGATCGGCCGATGACCGCGCCCCTTCAGCTCGCCGCCTCGGCCACCTCCACCGGCGAAGCCTTCCAGTTCTGGGTCCTCGGCACCGTCGCCGTGATCGGCGCCCTGTGCACCGTCTTCATGAAGAAGGCCGTGCACAGCGCGCTCTGTCTCGCCGGGACCATGATCATCCTGGCGGTGTTCTACCTCGCCAACGGCGCCTACTTCCTCGGCGTCGTCCAGATCGTCGTCTACACCGGCGCGATCATGATGCTCTTCCTGTTCGTGGTGATGCTCGTCGGAGTGACGGCCGCGGACTCGCTGACGGAGACCATCAAGGGCCAGCGCTGGCTGGCCCTTCTGTGCGGCCTCGGCTTCGGCGTCCTGCTCTTCGCGGGCATCGGCAACGCCTCGCTCAACCAGTTCAACGGCCTCGCGCAGGCCAACTCCGGTGGCAACGTGGAGGGGCTCGCGACCCTCATCTTCACCAAGTACGTCTTCGCCTTCGAGATCACCGGCGCCCTGCTGATCACGGCCGCCGTCGGCGCCATGGTGCTCACCCACCGCGAGCGCACCGAGCGCGCCCTGACCCAGCGTGAGCTGGCCGAGAAGCGCGTCCGCGAGGGCAAGCACGTCCCGCCGCTGCCGGCCCCGGGCGTCTACGCCCGGCACAACGCCGTGGACATCGCGGGCCTGCTGCCCGACGGCACCCCGTCGGAGCTCACCGTCAGCAAGACGCTGCGCGACCGCGGCCAGATCCGTGACGTGTCCACCGAGGCGCTGAACGACCTCAAGGCCCTGGAGCAGCGTTCCGAGGAGCGCCTGGAGCGGGCCGCGATCGAGTCGGCCACCTTCAAGAGGGAGGCGTCGAAGTGAACCCGGTCAACTACCTCTACCTCGCCGCCCTGTTGTTCACGATCGGCGCCACCGGTGTCCTGATCAGGCGCAACGCGATCGTCGTGTTCATGTGCGTCGAGCTCATGCTCAACGCCTGCAACCTCGCGTTCGTCGCCTTCTCCCGGATGCACGGCAATCTCGACGGCCAGATCATCGCCTTCTTCACGATGGTCGTCGCCGCCGCGGAGGTCGTGGTCGGGCTCGCGATCATCGTGTCGCTGTTCCGTTCCCGCCACTCGGCCTCGGTCGACGACGCCAGCCTGATGAAGCTGTAAGGGGTCGCTGAACCGTGACTAACGCTGAGAACCTGATCGCGCTGCTCATCGCGGCGCCCCTGCTCGGAGCGGCGGTCCTGCTGACCGGCGGCCGACGGCTGGACGCCGTCGGCCACTGGATCGGCACCATCCTCGCCGGCACCTCCTTCGTGTTCGGCGCCATCCTCTTCGCCGACCTGCTCGGCAAGGACGCCGAACACCGCACGCTCACCCAGCACCTGTTCAGCTGGGTGCCGGTCGAGGGCTTCCAGGCGGACGTCGCCTTCCGCCTCGACCAGCTGTCGATGACGTTCGTCCTGCTGATCACCGGCGTCGGCTCGCTCATCCACCTGTACTCCATCGGGTACATGGAGCACGACGAGCGCCGTCGCCGCTTCTTCGGCTATCTGAACCTGTTCCTCGCGGCGATGCTCCTGCTCGTCCTCGCTGACAACTACCTGCTGCTGTACGTCGGCTGGGAGGGCGTCGGTCTCGCCTCCTACCTGCTGATCGGCTTCTGGCAGCACAAGCCCAGCGCGGCCACCGCGGCGAAGAAGGCCTTCCTGGTCAACCGCGTCGGCGACATGGGCCTGTCGATCGCGATCATGCTGATGTTCACGACGTTCGGCACCTTCGCCTTCGGCCCGGTCCTCGGCAGCCATGAGAAGCCCGGGCTCGTCACCGGCGCCTCCGAGGCGACCCTCACCGGCATCGCCCTGATGCTGCTGCTCGCCGCCTGCGGCAAGTCCGCCCAGGTGCCGCTGCAGTCCTGGCTCGGGGACGCGATGGAGGGCCCGACCCCGGTCTCGGCGCTCATCCACGCCGCGACCATGGTGACCGCGGGCGTCTACCTGATCGTCCGCTCCGCCAACATCTTCAACCTCGCCCCGGACGCCCAGCTCGTCGTCACCGTCGTCGGTGCGGTCACGCTCCTGTTCGGTGCGATCGTCGGTTGCGCGAAGGACGACATCAAGAAGGCGCTCGCCGGCTCGACCATGTCGCAGATCGGCTACATGGTGCTCGCCGCCGGACTCGGCCCCATTGGCTACGTCTTCGCGATCATGCACCTGGTGACGCACGGCTTCTTCAAGGCCGGGCTCTTCCTCGGCGCCGGTTCGGTCATGCACGGCATGAACGACGAGGTCGACATGCGGAAGTACGGCGGCCTCAGGAAGTACATGCCGGTCACCTTCGCCACCTTCGGCCTCGGTTACCTCGCCATCATCGGCTTCCCGGGCCTGTCCGGCTTCTTCTCCAAGGACAAGATCATCGAGGCGGCCTTCGCCAAGGGCGGCACCGAGGGCTGGATCCTCGGCGCCTGCGCCCTGCTGGGCGCGGCCATCACCGCCTTCTACATGACGCGCGTGATGCTGATGACGTTCTTCGGCGAGGAGCGGTGGCGTCGTGCCGAGACGCCGTCCCCGGCCGAGCCGAGCGTGGAACCGGCCGCGGAGACCCACGGCGAACACGCCGAGCCGCACCCGCACGAGTCGCCCAAGTCCATGACGATCCCGATGATCGTGCTGGCCTTCGGATCGGTCTTCGCGGGCGGCCTGTTCAGCATCGGTGACCGGTTCCTCAACTGGCTGGAGCCCATCACCGGGCACGACCACGGCCACGCGCCGATCAGCGCGACGACGGTCACCGCGGCCACGGTCACCGTGATGGTCCTAGGTGTCGCGATCGCCTGGCTCCAGTACGGCCGTCGCCCGGTGCCGGTCGTCGCCCCGCGCGGCTCGCTGCTCACCCGGGCCGCCCGGCGCGACCTGCTCCAGGACGACTTCAACCACGTGGTCCTGGTCCGCGGCGGCGAGCACCTCACGCGGTCCCTGGTCTACGTCGACCACACCCTGGTCGACGGCGTCGTCAACGGCACGGCGGCCTCGGTCGGCGGCCTCTCCGGGCGGATGCGCAAGCTGCAGAACGGCTACGCGCGGTCGTACGCGGTCTCGATGTTCGGCGGTGCGGCCATCCTCGTCGCCGCGACCCTGCTGATGAGGGCGGTCTGATACCGATGTCCTTTCCTCTGCTGACAGCGACGGCGGCGCTCCCGGCGATCGGGGCGGTCGCCACGGCCGCCGTCCCGGCCGCCCGGCGCAACGCCGCCAAGTCGCTCGCCCTGCTCGTCTCGCTCGGCACCCTGGCCCTGGCGATCGCGGTCCTGGTCCGCTTCGACCCGGACGGCGACCGCTACCAACTCACCGAATCCCACTCCTGGATCAAGGACTTCGGAGTCCGCTACGAACTGGGCGTGGACGGCATCGCGGTGGCGCTCATCGCGCTGACCGCCCTGCTGATCCCGTTCATCATCCTCGCGGGCTGGCACGACGCCGACCCATTGGAGACCGGCAGCAAGCGGTGGCGGCCGACGCAGGGCTTCTTCGCCCTGATCCTGGGCGTCGAGGCGATGGTGATCATCTCCTTCGAGGCCACCGACGTCTTCCTCTTCTACATCTTCTTCGAAGCCATGCTGATCCCGATGTACTTCCTCATCGGCGGCTTCGGGGACCGGGCCCACGCCGGCTCCGACGAGAAGGCGGCGGCCCAACGCTCGTACGCCGCCGTGAAGTTCCTGCTCTACAACCTGGTCGGCGGTCTGATCATGCTGGCCGCGGTCATCGGCCTCTACGTGGTCGCCGGGAACTTCAGCCTCCAGGAGATCGCCCAGGCGCGCGCCAACGGCTCGCTCGACATGGCGACCAACACCGAACGCTGGCTGTTCCTCGGGTTCTTCTTCGCCTTCGCGGTGAAGGCGCCCCTGTGGCCGCTGCACACCTGGCTGCCCAACGCCATGCAGGAGTCCACCGCCCCGGTCGCCGTGCTCATCACGGCGGTCGTCGACAAGGTGGGCACCTTCGCGATGCTCCGCTTCTGCCTCCAGCTCTTCCCGGAGGCCTCGAAGTGGGCCACCCCCGTGATCCTCGTCCTCGCGGTGATCAGCATCATCTACGGGGCGCTGCTCGCCGTAGGACAAAGGGACATCAAGCGGCTGGTGGCGTACGCGTCGATCTCGCACTTCGGCTTCATCATCATGGGCATCTTCGCGATGACCAGCCAGGGCCAGTCCGGCGCGACGCTCTACATGGTCAACCACGGGATCTCGACGGCCGCGCTGATGCTGGTGGCCGGCTTCCTGATCTCGCGGCGCGGCTCGCGGCTCATCGCCGACTACGGCGGTGTCCAGAAGGTCGCCCCGGTGCTCGCCGGCACCTTCCTGATCGGCGGCCTCGCGACCCTCTCGCTGCCCGGGCTCGCGCCCTTCGTCAGTGAGTTCCTGGTCCTGGTCGGCACCTTCGCGCGCTACCCGGTGATCGGCATCATCGCCACCTTCGGCATCGTGCTCGCCGCGCTCTACACCCTCGTCCTCTACCAGCGGACGATGACGGGCCCGGTGAAGCCGGAGGTCTCCGCGATGCCCGACCTGCGCCTGCGCGAGCTCGCGGTGGTCGCCCCATTGGTCGTCCTGCTGATCTTCCTGGGCGTCTACCCGAAGCCGGTCACCGACATCGTCAACCCGGCGGTGAAGTCGACCATGTCCGACGTACACAAGAAGGATCCCAAGCCCGAGACGGAGGCGGCCAAGTGACGGCGACAGTCGTCCACAGCCTGTGGACAACCGCGGCCGACCCGATCTCCAAGATCGACGCGCCGAAGATCGAATACGGGCAATTGTCGCCCACCCTGATCGTCGTCGGCGCGGCGCTCGTCGGGGTGCTGGTCGAGGCCTTCGTGCCCCGCAAGGCCCGCTACTACGCCCAGTTGTTCGTGTCCGTGGTGGCGCTCGTCGCGGCCTTCGCCGCGGTCGTGGCGCTCGCCGCCGACGGGTACGCCACCACCCGCGCGGGCATCGCGGCGATGGGCGCCATCGCCGTCGACGGACCGGCCCTGTTCCTGCAGGGCACGATCCTGCTGGCGGGCCTGGTCGGCCTGTTCACCTTCGCCGAGCGCCGCCTCGACCCCGAGACGCACGGCAACAGGGCCGACTCGTTCGCCGCGCAGGCCGCCTCCGTGCCGGGCAGCGACAGCGAGAAGGCGGCCGTGAAGGCCGGGTTCACCACCACCGAGGTGTTCCCGCTGCTGCTCTTCGCCGTCGCCGGCATGCTGATCTTCCCCGCGGCCAACGACCTGCTGACGCTGTTCGTGGCCCTGGAGGTCTTCTCGCTCCCGCTGTACCTGCTGTGCGCCCTGGCCCGCCGCAAGCGGCTCCTGTCGCAGGAGGCCGCGGTCAAGTACTTCCTGCTCGGGGCGTTCGCCTCCGCGTTCACCCTGTTCGGCATCGCGCTGCTGTACGGCTACTCGGGCTCGATGTCGTACGGCACGATCGCGCAGGTCGTCGACGGGACCGTCACCACCGTGGATCCGGCCCTCGCGGACACCATGGGCAACGACGCGCTGCTGCTGATCGGCGCCGCGATGATCGTCATGGGCCTGCTGTTCAAGGTCGGCGCGGTGCCGTTCCACATGTGGACGCCGGACGTCTACCAGGGCGCGCCGACCCCCGTCACCGGCTTCATGGCGGCGGCGACCAAGGTGGCCGCGTTCGGCGCGCTCCTCAGGATCCTCTACGTCGTGCTGCCGGGCCTGCGCTGGGACTGGCGGCCGGTCATGTGGGGCGTCGCGATCGTCACCATGCTGGGCGGTGCGATCGTCGCGATCACCCAGACCGACATCAAGCGGCTGCTGGCGTACTCGTCGATCGCGCACGCCGGATTCATCCTCGCGGGTGTCATCGCGACCACGCCGGACGGCGTCTCGTCGGTCCTCTTCTACCTGGCCGCGTACTCGTTCGTGACGATCGGCGCGTTCGCGGTGGTCACGCTCGTCCGTGACGCCGGCGGCGAGGCCACGCACCTGTCCAAGTGGGCGGGGCTGGGCCGCCGTTCACCCTTGGTGGCCGCCGTGTTCGCGGTGTTCCTGCTGGCCTTCGCGGGCATCCCGCTGACCAGCGGCTTCGCCGGGAAGTTCGCCGTCTTCAAGGCGGCGGCGGAGGGCGGGGCCGCCCCGCTCGTCGTGGTCGGTGTGATCTCTTCGGCGATCGCCGCGTTCTTCTACATCCGGGTGATCGTGCTGATGTTCTTCAGCGAGCCGCGCCCGGAGGGACCGACCGTGGCCGTGCCGTCGCCGCTCACCATGACGGCGATCGCGGTCGGTGTGGCGGTCACCCTGGTGCTCGGTGTGGCGCCGCAGTACTTCCTGGACCTGGCCAACCAGGCGGGAGTGTTCGTGCGCTGAGCGGACGACAGGGCCCCGGTTCCCTCCACGAGGGGGCCGGGGCTCTTCGCATGCGCTCAGGTGACCAGGTCGGTCCAGTCGATGTCGGCGAGCCACTCGGGCTGCGGAGGCGTGCTGGTGGGCGCCGCGGGACCGCACGTCACGTCGGGGTTCGTGGGGTTGAAGAGGCCGCTGGGGTTGGTCTTGTAGATCCAGGCATGCAGCGTGTAGCTGGGCCCCAGGGGGTCGGGCAGGGTGTCCGGGCCCTGGAAGTCCTCGCCGAACATCGTCGGTCTGGCCACGCCGTCCTTGGCCTGGACGACCCACTCGACGGCGACGAGCTTGCGCCCGTGCGGCCCGTCCACGTAGAGGAGGGCGGCGGGTTTCGCGGGGTCGGTCTGGCCGACGTTGGCCGGGTTGACGTAGTGGTAGCCCATCCCGGGCACGCAGGGGGTGGGCTTGAAGCCGTCGGCGACGGCGAGCGGCGCGTAGCCGTACTTGCCGGTCGCGGTGTACGTCGTGGTCAGCTGGGCCCAGGCGGCCGGGTCGGGGTCCGTGGGCGCCGCCTGCGCGGGGACGGCGGTCAGTGAGAAGGCCGCTGCCGCCGCGACGGTGAGGACTGCCTTCAGGGGGCGAGGGGCCATGGTGGTTCTCCTTGGGGCGCTGGGAGTTCGGGCGGGGAGACGAGGCGCGCTCGGGTGCCCCGTGTGGGCAGGGGGCGGACCTCGCCGGCCCGCCCGAGCAGCATGTGCCCGGCTCGAACGGGTGCGCCATGTGACAGGGTCCGATCGAATGATCACGGAACGTCACCGGGCCCGGCCTGTGGATAACTCCGACGGTGTCAGTCCGGGCCCCTATCGTGGAGGCAGTGGTCGAGGGACGACGTACGGGGGACGGGACTATGGGCGGGATGGGCGGGATCAGCGAGATGCCAGGGACCACCGGGACACCGGGCGCGACCGACAGCGAGGCACTGGCCACGCTGCACCGGGTCTTCGGATACGAGGCCTTCCGCGGCGAGCAGGAAGAGATCATCGAGCATGTGGTGGCCGGCGGGGACGCCGTGGTCCTCATGCCGACCGGCGGCGGCAAGTCGCTGTGCTACCAGATCCCGTCCCTGGTCAGACCCGGTACGGGCATCGTCGTGTCACCGCTCATCGCGCTGATGCAGGACCAGGTGGACGCGCTCAGGGCGCTCGGCGTGCGCGCCGGGTTCATGAACTCCACGCAGGACTTCGACGAGCGCCGGGTCGTGGAGGCCGAGTTCCTCTCCGGGGAGCTGGACCTGCTGTACCTCGCCCCGGAGCGGCTGCGGCTCGACTCCACGCTCGACCTGCTCTCG
The DNA here is from genome assembly GCF_040643855.1 of Streptomyces sp. NPDC047072. NCBI lineage: Bacteria > Bacillati > Actinomycetota > Actinomycetes > Kitasatosporales > Streptomycetaceae > Streptomyces > Streptomyces sp. NPDC047072. The sequence continues at coordinate 73,247 of NZ_JBEYVC010000018.1, forward strand.
CGCGGGAAGATCGCCGCCTTCGCCATCGACGAGGCGCACTGCGTCTCCCAGTGGGGCCACGACTTCCGGCCCGACTACCTGGCGCTCTCCCTGCTCGGCGAGCGCTGGCCGGACGTGCCGAGGATCGCGCTCACGGCGACGGCCACGCACGCGACGCACCAGGAGATCACCCAGCGGCTGAACATGCCGAACGCCCGGCACTTCGTGGCGAGCTTCGACCGGCCCAACATCCAGTACCGGATCGTGCCGAAGGCCGACCCCAAGAAGCAGCTGCTGAGCTTCCTGCGCGAGGAGCACGCGGGCGACGCGGGCATCGTGTACTGCCTCTCGCGCAAGTCGGTGGAGGCGACGGCCGAGTTCCTCTCGCGCAACGGCATCGAGGCGGTCCCGTACCACGCCGGCCTGGACGCGGGCACCCGCGCGGCCCACCAGTCCAGGTTCCTGCGCGAGGACGGCCTGGTCGTCGTGGCGACCATCGCCTTCGGCATGGGCATCGACAAGCCGGACGTCCGTTTCGTGGCCCATGTCGACCTGCCCAAGTCGGTCGAGGGCTACTACCAGGAGACCGGCCGCGCGGGCCGGGACGGCCTCGCGTCCACGGCCTGGATGGCCTACGGCCTCAACGACGTCATACAGCAGCGCAAGCTGATCCAGTCCGGCGAGGGTGACGAGGCGTTCCGGCGCCGCGCCGCCTCCCACCTGGACTCGATGCTGGCGCTGTGCGAGACGGCCCAGTGCCGGCGGGGCCAGCTCCTGGTCTACTTCGGCCAGGACCCCGACCCGGCGGGCTGCGGCAACTGCGACACCTGCCTGATCCCGCCGGAGACCTGGGACGGCACCGTCGCGGCGCAGAAGGTGCTGTCGACGGTGGTGCGGCTCCAGCGGGAGCGCGGACAGAAGTTCGGCGCGGTGCAGATCATCGACATCCTGCTGGGCAAGCGCACCGCCAAGGTCATCCAGTTCGACCACGACCAGCTGTCCGTGTTCGGCATCGGCGAGGAACTAGCCGAGGGTGAATGGCGGGGTGTCGTCCGGCAGTTGCTGGCGCAGGGACTGCTCGCGGTCGAGGGTGAGTACGGCACGCTGGTGCTGACCGAGGCGAGCGGGGCGGTGCTGCGGCGGGAGCGGGAGGTGCCGCTGCGCAAGGAGCCGAAGAAGCCGGTGACCTCGCGGTCGGCGGGCGGCTCCGGGTCCTCGGGCTCCGGGCGGGGCAAGGGCAAGGCCGTGGCGGCCGAGTTGCCGGAGTCGCTGCTGCCGGCGTTCGAGGCGCTGCGGGCGTGGCGGGCCGAGCAGGCGAAGGAGCAGGGCGTCCCGGCGTACGTCATCTTCCACGACGCGACCCTTCGGGAAATCGTGACCGTGTGGCCGACCTCGGTGGCACAGCTCGGGAGCGTCGGCGGGGTCGGCGAGAAGAAGCTCGTGACGTATGGCGAGGGGGTGCTCGGGGTGCTGGCCGGGTTGGGCGGGGCGCCGGGAGCGGCGCCGACCGTCGGTGCGGTGGGCGGCGAGGACGACTGGCCGGAGATGGACGCGGAGCCGGAGCCCGAGGACTGGATATAGGCGACGGGCTCCGGGGGGGGAGCTGCGGGGCGGGCGGGCCGTGGGGGATCGGCGGTCCGTGTGACGGCCCTGTAGGTCACGGCGAGCGTCGGTTGACGCCGGTGTGGGTCATGGCGTCGCCGGCTGCAGCGCCCGGTTCGCGTAGGCCCTGACGTCCGCGTCCGAGTCGGTCGTGGCCGTGGCGAGGGCCGCGCGGGCGTCCTCGGTGGCCGTGTGGCGGGTCAGGGCCAGGACGGCGGCCTTGCGGACGTCGGCGTTGGGATCAGCGAGGGCCTTGGCCAGGGCGGGGACGGCGACGTCCGGATCGGCAGCGGACAGCGCGGTCGCGGAGCCGGACCTGACCTGCCAGGCGGGACCGGCGAGAGCGGTCACCGCGCGGAGGGCCAGGGGTTCAGGGCAGCCGGTGGTGCCCAGCGCGGCGTAGGCGGCGGCCTGGACGAGGACGTCGGGGTCTTCGGCGAGGTGGGAGAGGGCGGTGAGGACCGCGGGGCCCGATCCGTCCGCCGTATGTCCCACTGTCCGTCCTGCCCACACCGTCGCCAGTGACTTGGCGATCGTGACCCGGACCTCGCGGGACGGGTCCGCCGTGGCCGCGCGGGTGAGTTCCGTGACCGCGTCGACGGAGACCAGGGCGCGGACGGCCTCGATGCGGACGGGGATCTCGGCGTCCGACAGGGAGCCGGCGAAGAGTTCGGCGTCGCCGAGGCGCAGGGCGCGCAGGACGTCGAGGGAGGCGGCGCGGACGACGGGGTCCGGTTCGGAGAGGGCGGCGGCGAGACCGTCGCGCAGGGCGGGTTCGGCGGGGAGCGTCTCCACGAGCTCCCGCAGTGAGGCGGCCGCGGCGGCGCGGACCTCGGCAGCGGGGTCACGCAGCGCCTCGGCCAGGGCGGGACCCGTCCCCGGCGGCAACGCCTCGGTCAGCACGGCGACGGCCTCGCGCCGGACGGCGGGGACGGGGTCGGTCAAGTACGGCCGGAGAGCCCCGAGTTCGGGCTGCTCCTCGGCGAGGGCGACGAGTTCGAGGAGGCGGGTGGAGGTCTGGGAGGCGGACGAGGGGGAGTGCGGGTCCAGGAGCCCGACGCTCTCGGCACTGGGCTGGCCGTCATCGGCGTCACCGCTCCCGATCCCGGCCACGGCCCCGGCCTCACCCGTGACGGCACCGGACCCGGCGCCCACCTGGCCCCCCACGGCAGCGGCCCCCGCCGCCACCGGTGCCCGGTCCCGTGCGCCGGCCGTCGCCACCTCCTCCGGGTGCACCTCGCCCAGGTGCCGGGAGGGACCGCCGGTCGGGGTGAACTCCTCGACCGGGACCAGATAGGGAGCCACGGGACGGGCCGTGAACTCCATCGCACCGGAGGGGGACTTGTGCAGATCGAGATGGTGGAACCAGGAGGCGTCGTCGCGCTGAGGGTGGTCGAGGCGGTCGTGGTAGAGGCCCCAGCGGGACTCCGTGCGGGCCAGGGACGCCCGCGCGGCCATCTCCGCGCAGTCGCGGATGAAGGAGACCTCGGCGCACCGCATCAGCTCGTGCGCGGTACGGGCACCCATCGCGGCGATGTCGGCACGCATCCGCTCGAAGTGCTCCAGGGCCAGCGACAGCCGGGCACCCGACTTCGGCGGGGCCACGTAATCGTTCACGAAGCGGCGCAGCTTGTACTCGACCTGGGTCTGCGGCGGGCCGTCCGGGTTGCGCAGCGGACGGTAGATCAGCTCGTGCGCCTCGCGGAGCTGGTCGGCGGGCAACTCCCCTTCGTACGCCGAGTACTGGGAGGCGTCCGCGCCCGCGAGGTCGCCGAAGACGAACGCGCCGATCATGTAGTTGTGCGGTACGCAGGCCAGGTCACCGGCGGCGTACAGCCGGGGGACGGTCGTACGGGCGTGGTCGTCGACCCGTACGCCGGAGGCCGAGTGGCCGCCGCACAGGCCGATCTCGGAGATGTGCATCTCGATGTCGTGGGTGCGGTAGTCGTGGCCACGGCCCTCGTGGAACGTCCCTCGCGTGGGCCGCTCCGTCGAGTGCAGGATCGACTCCAGGGAGGAGATCGACTCCTCGGGGAGGTGGCTCAGCTTCAGGTAGACCGGCCCCCGGTCGGAGGCGACCTCGGCCGCGAACTCCGCCATCATCTGCCCGGACCAGTAGTCGGAGTCGACGAAGCGCTCGCCGTGCCGGTTGACCTGGTAGCCGCCGAAGGGGTTGGCGACGTAGGCGCAGGCCGGGCCGTTGTAGTCCTTGATCAGCGGGTTGATCTGGAAGCACTCGATGCCGGTGAGCTCGGCGCCCGCGTGGTAGGCCATGGCGTACCCGTCGCCCGCGTTGGTCGGGTTCTCGTACGTGCCGTACAGGTATCCGGAGGCCGGCAGCCCCAGTCGGCCGCACGCGCCCGTAGCCAGGATCACCGCGCCCGCGCGGACCGTCACGAACGCCCCCGTGCGCGTGTTGAAGCCGACCGCCCCCACGGCCCGCCCCTCGGCCGTCAGCACACGGACCGGCATCACCCGGTTCTCGATGCGGATCCGCTCCCGCATCTCGCGCCGCCGCAACTGCCGGTAGAGGACCTTCTTGACGTCCTTGCCCTCCGGCATCGGCAGCACGTAGGAGCCGGAGCGGTGGACCTGGCGGACCGCGTAGTCGCCGTGCTCGTCCTTCTCGAACTTCACGCCGTACGACTCGAGCCGCTGCACCATGCCGAAGCCGCGGGTGGCGGTCTGGCGGACGGTGGACTGGTCGACGATGCCGTCGTTGGCGCGGGTGATCTCGGCGACGTAGTCGTCGGGCTCGGCACGGCCCGGGATGACCGAGTTGTTGACGCCGTCCATGCCCATGGCGAGCGCACCGGAGTGCCGGACGTGCGCCTTCTCCAGGAGGATCACGTCGGCGCCGTGCTCGGCGGCGGTCAGGGCGGCCATGGTGCCGGCGGTGCCGCCGCCGACGACGAGCACGTCGCAGCGCAGTTCCTCGGCGTCGGTGAGGGCGGGGATCGTCAGGGGGGTGTCCACCGGGGTGCCTTTCAGGACATGGCCGTTCAAGACAGGGCCTTTCAAGAACCGAGTGATGTGAGGACTTCGCGCCGCAGTGCGAGCCGCGCCGGGTCGTCGTGCGCCGAACGGTCGCGCGGACGCGGCACTTCGCGTACGGCGGTCAGCCGGCCGTTCCCGAGGAGGGCCACGCGGTCGCCGAGGAACAGGGCCTCGTCGACGTCGTGGGTGACGAAGACGACGGTGGCGCCCGTGCCCGCCAGCACCTCCACCAGCAGGTCCTGCATCCCGGCGCGGGTCTGGGCGTCGAGCGCGCCGAAGGGCTCGTCCATGAGGACGGCACGGGGCCGGGCGGCGAGGGCCCGGGCGAGCTGGGCGCGCTGGCGCTGTCCGCCGGAGACGCGGTGCGGCAACTGCCGGGCGTGGTCGGCGAGTCCCACGCGCGTGAGCCAGGCCTCGGCCTGGTTCCGGCGTTCCGCGCGGGGCGAGCCCTGGATGGCGAGCGGGAGTTCGACGTTGGCGCGCAGGGTGCGCCAGGGCAGGAGGGCGTCCTCCTGGAAGACCAGGGCGCGGTCGGCACCGGGACCGGTCAGGGGCCGGCCGTCCTGGGCGACCTCGCCCGCGAGCAGGGGCAACAGGCCCGCCAGGGTGCGCAGCAGGGTCGACTTGCCGCACCCGGAGGAGCCGACGACGGTGAGGATCTCGCAGGGAGCGACATCCAGGTCGACACCGTCCAGCACGGGCGCGCCGGGACGGCCGAGCCCGGCACCGGTGAGGGTGAGACGGGTGCCGCGGGCGGGGGCAGGAGCGGCATCGGCGGTGGCCCTGGGTGCCGTAACGGCTGCTCCGGTGGTGTCAGACGCTTCGGTGATGTCAGACGAGGTGCTCATCACGTGCCTCCTCGCTCTCGGAGCTGGGCTTGGTGCCGGTGCCGGTGCCGGTGCCGGTAGCGGGGGCGGGCGCGGGTGGTGCCGGACGTGCGGTCCGTGTCGTCCTGGGCCGGCCACCGGCGTCGTACGACGTCCTCGGCAGCCACCGCGTCAGACGGCGCCCCAACAGCTCCACGGCCGTGGAGGTGAGCCAGCCGAGGATGCCGATCGTGACCATGCCGACGAAGACGCCCGCGTAGTCGACGACCGTGTAGTCCTGCCAGGTGCGGTAACCGACGCCGTACTGGCCGGAGATCATCTCGGCGGAGATCACGCAGATCCACGAGACGCCGATGCCGACGGACAGCCCGCCGAAGATGCCGGGCAGCGCGCCCGGCAGGACGACCGAGGCGAGGATCCGCCACCGGCCGCCGCCCATCGTCAGTACGGCCTCTTCCCAGGTGGGGGTCAGCGCGCGGACCGCGTGCCGGGTGGAGACCAGGACCGGGAAGAACGCGGCGGTGCAGGTGATGAAGACAATGCCCTGCTCGTTGGAGGGGAAGAGCAGGATCGCGACCGGGACCAGGGCGATCGCCGGGATCGGGCGGACCACTTCCAGCAGCGGGCAGAGCAGGTCCTCGGCGAGTCGGGAGCGTGCCACGAGCACGCCCGTCGCCACACCGAGCACCGCGGCCAGCAGGAAGCCGGTGAGGATGCGGGTGAGGCTGTCGGTGAGGTCCGTCCAGTAGTCCGGGCCGGAGAGCCGGTCGGCGAAGGTGCGGGCCACATCGGTGACGGTGGGGAACTGCGAGAAGCGCAGCCACAGGTCGATGTCGAGGCTGGTCAGCAGCTGCCACACACCGAGGGCGGCGGCGAGCGAGGCCACCCTCAGCGCGTACCGGCCGGCTTTCGGCAGGGGCCGGCTCACGACGCCTGCTCCAGGGCGTCGGCGTACGTGATGACCCGGGCACCGCCGTGTGCGGCGACGTAGGCCTGCGCGGTCTCCGGGGCGACGAACGGCAGCAGCTGGTCGCCGTCCGCCACCCAGACCGCCTTGTCGGCGAACCAGAGGGTGCCGGTGGTGGCGTCGGGGACGTAGGCGGCGCGGATGCCGTCCCGGTGCGCGGCCACGTAACCCAGCAGCTCGGCGGGGGACTTGAAGGCGACCGTCTTCTCGGAACCCTTCGGCCACACCTCGTTCGCCGAAGCCGCGGCAGGCGGCGTCGCCGCGAGTCGCTTGGCGTAGTCCGCGCCGAGGGCCTTCTTGACGTACTGGTCGTCGACGAAGGAGTCGACGTCCACGTCGCCGGTCAGCTTGGCCGACTTCAGGACCGACACGTCCTCCTTGAGCGCCGAGACCAGCTGGGGCTTGATCGCGGGGTCGAAGGTGGAGATGCCGTGGGCGCCGTTGTAGAGGTAGACGACCTCGGCGGGCAGCCCGGTGGCCTTCGCGACCTTCTCGGAGGCGTCGACGGGGTGGTCGTTGAGGTAGTCCGTCGCCTGGGCCTGGGCTTTCAAGAACGCCTCCAGGACGGCCGGGCGCTTCTTCGCGAAGTCCTCGCGGGCGGTGACGCCGTGGAAGGTGGGGAGGTTCAGCTCGGCACCGTCGTACAGGGCCTTCGCCTTGCCCTGGAAGGCGAGCAGGCCCGGCCAGGCGACGAACTGGGAGAGCGCGTCCGTGCTGCCGGCGGCGAGGGCCGAGGCGCCCACCGCGGGCTGCTGGTTGAGCTTCTCGATGCCCTTGTCGGGGTTGATCCCGGCGCGCTGCAGGGCTCGTACGAGGGTGCCGTCGGCGGCGGAGCCGACGCTCGTGGAGACCTTCTTGCCGCGCAGGTCCTGCAGCGAGGCGAGCTTCGAGTCGGGGGAGGTGACGATCGTGTTGAGGCCGCCGCGGAGGTTGTAGCCGGTGACCGAGACCAGGTGGGTGGGCTTGCCGAGCTGCTTGCCGCGGGCCGCGTTGATGAGCAGGGGGAAGTCGCCCATCGAGCCGATGTCGATCTTCCCGGCGGTCATCTGCGCGGTGATCGGGGCGCCGGTGGCGTAGTCCTGCCAGTCGACCTTGTAGGTGTGGCCGTCGTGCAGGGCGTCGAGCTGCTTCTCGAAGTAGCCGAGGGAGCGCAGCAGGGTGCCGGCGGTGACCGTGTTGATGGTCTTGGACTGGTAGCCGACGGTCACGGTGACGGTGGAGCCGCCGTCTCCGGCCGCCGCGTTGCCGCCGCAGGCGGTCAACGGGAGCAGGAGCAGGACGGCTGCGGCAACTGGCTTGGTTTTCATGGGAGTTCGGGGCCTCTCACCGGAGCAGATAGGGCATGTTGACCGTGACGGCTCCGGTGGGACAGCGGGCCGCGCACGGGCCGCAGTACCAGCACTCGTCGACGTGCATGTAGGCCTTGCCGCTGCTGGTGTCGATGGCCAGGGAGTCCAGCGGGCACATGTCGACGCAGAGCGTGCAGCCGTCGATGCACTTGGACTCGTCGATGGTCACGGGCACGTCGGCCCGCTGGGGCGCCAAGGGCATGGCTGTCTCCAGAGATTTCCTGAGATGTCCTGAGATTTTTCGCGCGGCCGTGAACCGAAGCGGATCAGCCGAACGATGAAGAAGTGAGAGGGGGAAGGGACGAGAGGGGGGTGGTCACAGAGACCGGCGCAGCAGGCCGCTCATGGTGATGCGGTCGCCGCGGAAGCGGATGAACTCCAGGTCGACGGGGCGGCCGTCGGCGAGGTGCGTGAGGCGTTCCAGCATCAGTACGGCGGAGCCGCGCGGGGCTTCGAGTACGGCGGCGGAGTGGGCGTCCGCGTTCACCGCCTCCAGGGTGATCCCGGCGTGGCCCAGGGGCTGTCCGGTGATCGTCTCCAGGAGCCGGAAGACGTCGGTGTTCTCCAGGTCGGCGCCGAGCAGGGCGGTGCCGATGTCGAGCGGGATGTAGGTGAGGTCGAGGGAGAGGGGGAGTCCGTTCAGCCGGCGCAGGCGCTCGATGAAGAGGACGTCGGTGCCGGGCTGGACGTGGAGGCGCTCGGCGACGGGGGCGGGCGCGGGAGCGGGGCCCATGGTGCGGACCTCGTTGGTCACCGTGCCGTGCTCGCGGAGGGTCTCCGCGAGGCCCATCAGGCGGTCGAGGCCATGGGGGTACTTCTGGCCGACGACCACCGTGCCGACCCCGGGAAGCCGGTCCACCAGGCCTTCCGCGCGCAGCAGGTCCAGGGCTTGGCGGACCGTGTTGCGGGAGGCTCGGTAGTCGGCGGCGAGAGTGGACTCGTGGGGAAGCGTGCCCGCCGGAAAGCCGCCGGCGAGCACCTGGTGCCGGAGCAGATCGGCGAGCTGCCGTGCCTGATCCGCCCGCAGCCGTCGCCGGGCCCGGGCGGCGACGGTGGTCGCGCCCTGGCCGGCGTGGTCGCGGAAACGGTCGGGATGAGGCATGGCGTGAACCATACCGAGGGGGTAGGGAATGGAGTGTTGCGAGAGTGTTGCGCCACCAGCGGCTCCGCCGGTTGAGCCGCTGACCTGGGGTTCCTGGAAGGTGTGGAGGAGATCTGCCACCGGACGACTGGGAGGTAAGGGGCAAGTGGGCTTGCCTGAGGGGCGCGGGGAACTGCGCGACCAGCCCCCACCCAGCCGCACCCGAACAACCGGCCGACTAAGCCAGCACCGACAACCCGGGCCCGAAAACGATCAGCAGCGGCAGCAACGGCACCAGCGAAGCCACCACCGCGGTCAACGCCCGATGCCGCCGCCCGAGCCGAGGCGACGGCTCCAGCAACCGGTCCACCCGTTCACCCAGCAACCGATGACTCGACGCACAGGACAGCACCCCCCGATGCTGGTTCAGCTCGATCAGCGCCAACGCGGTCGTCAGATGCCCGCACCGCCGGGACGCCGTGTCGTCCGCCGCCAGCTCCACCAGCCGATGCGTCTGGTCGCAGAAGTGGGCGAACAACGGCACCCGCGGAAAGCCCGTGGCCAGCGCGGTGGACAGGTGCAGCAGCCAGTCGTGGTGAGCGCGGGCGTGTCCGCGCTCGTGGGTGAGGACCGCGTCGAGCTGATGGTCGGTGAGGCGGTGCAGCGCACCGGTCGTGACGATCAGCTGGGGCGGGTTGCCGGGCATCCACCAGGCGTCCGGGTACTCGTCCTCCAGCACCAGCAGCGGACCGCGTACGGCGTCGCCGAGACCGGCCGGCAGATCCGGCGCCCGCTCCCGCAGGTGTGCGCGGGCCAGACCGCGGCGCCGCCGCGCCTCGACCAGCTCACGGCCGAGCATCGCCGTCGTCCAGGCGGCGCCCGCGGCCAGCAGCAGGGTGAGGGCCGAGGCCCAGGCAGGTGCGGCGGAGAGGTCGTACGCCGCGGTCACGGCCGGGGGCGCCGGGGCGAAGACGTGGTCGCGGACGGTGTGGAAGACCGCGGCCGCGCCCAGCACCAGCGCGGTCAGACAGCACAGCAGGACGGTCGCGACCAGGCACTGCCACACCCACAGCCCGACCACCGGGTCCCGCTCCGGCCACTCGGCCCGGGTCAGCGCGCGCGGGACCGGCACGGCGGCGGTCACGGCCACGACGCTCAGCAGGAGCAGGCAGACGGTCATCCACGGGCTCCGGATCCTGGTGGGAGCAAGGGCAAGGGGAGGCAGAGCCCTGGACGGGCTCCGGGTGACGCTGTGCGGGGCGGCGAGTGCGTCGTCCCGCGCATGCCACCCGCCGCCAGTATGCCGGGGCCGGGCGGCCTACGGCAGGGCTCGGACGACCTCGACCGTCACACGGGCCCCAATGGACCCGGCCCGCCCACCCCCTCACGCGCCCCCGGCCACCACCCGTCCGGTGACCTCGCCCAGTCCCACCCGGACCCCGTCCGGTCCCGGGGCCCACGCGGACAGGGTCACCACGTCCCCGTCCTCCAGGAACGTCCGCTTGCCGTCGGGGAGTTCGAGGGCGTCGCGGCCGTTCCAGGTCAGTTCCAGCAGGGAGCCGCGTTCGCGCTCGGTCGGTCCGCTCACCGTGCCCGAGCCGTACAGGTCGCCGGTGCGCAGCGAGGCTCCGTTGACGGTCATGTGGGCGAGCTGCTGGGCGGCGGTCCAGTACATGGTGGAGAAGGGAGGTTCCGAGACCACGTGGCCGTTGACGGCGACGGAGATGCGCAGGTCGTAGCCCCAGGGCTCGGCCGCCGTGTCGTCCAGGTACGGCAGCAGGGGGTGGGTCCGCTCCGGGGGTGCGACCCGCGCCGGCTCCAGGGCGTCGAGCGGGGTGATCCAGGCGGACACCGAGGTGGCGAAGGACTTGCCGAGGAAGGGGCCGAGGGGGACGTACTCCCAGGCCTGGAGGTCGCGGGCGGACCAGTCGTTGAGGAGGCACAGCCCGAAGACGTGCTCCCCGAAGTCCGCGAGCGGCACCGGGCGCCCCATCGGGGACGGTACGCCGACCACGAAGCCGACCTCCGCCTCGATGTCCAGGCGGACGGAGGGGCCGAAGACGGGAGCGGGGTCGGCGGGAGCCTTCCGTTGCCCTGAGGGCCGTACGACCTCCGTGCCCGAGACCACCACCGTCCCCGAGCGGCCGTGGTAACCGATTGGCAGGTGCTTCCAGTTGGGGGTCAGGGAGTCGGCGGCGTCGGGGCGGAAGATGCGGCCGACGTTCCGGGCGTGGTTCTCGGAGGCGTAGAAGTCGACGTAGTCGGCGACCTCGAAGGGGAGGTGCAGGGTCACCGAGGACAGGGGGTGGAGGCAGTGGGCGACGGCCTCCTGGTGGGCGGGGACCGTCACCCAGGCGGTGAGGGCACGCCGTACGTCCGACCAGGCGGTGCGGCCCGCGGCGAGGAGCGGGCCCAGGGACGGCTGGGCGAGCAGGGCGGCGTAGGGCGAGTCGAGGGCCGTGGCGGCGGCGCCGGCGTCGAGGACGTGGTCGCCGAGCCGGACGCCGACGCGCCGTTCGGCCGGGTCCGAGGAGAGGAGGGAGAAGACGCCGTACGGGAGATTGTGCGAGCCGAAGGGGTCGCCCTCGGGCAGATCGAAGGGGGGCATGGGGTGCTGCCTCACTTTCGCGGGTGCCGTGCGTGCCGTGGTCGGGCCACACGTTACGGCCGGGCCGCCCGTCGCGGCAGTGTCTAAAGGGTTCGCAATACGGCTAAAGAGTTAGCAATGTCCCGTTAAGGGATAGTCGGAAGGATCCGTTCCGGCTTAGCGTCCTTTGCGAGACACGGGCGGGATGGGTGGGGTCGCGTCCGTAGGGGGACGCGTGGGGGGACCCGTGGCCAGGAGCGGCAGCAGTGTGTCTTTCGGGGCCGACAGCGAAGTACCGGCCCTGATCGTCAAGTTCGGCGACTACCCGCTGCACCACGGCGGGGTGGGCGCGATCCGCAGTCTGGGGCGCCTGGGCGTGCCCATGTACGCGATCACGGAGGACCGTTACACGCCCGCCGCGGCCTCGCGGTACCTCACTCGTGCCTTCGTCTGGCCGACGACCGGCACCGAGGATCCCGGATACCTGGTGGAGGGACTGCTGCGGATCGGGCGCCGGATCGGCCGCCCGGCCGTCCTGGTGCCGACCGACGAGGAGGCCGCGGTCCTGATCGCCGAGCACCAGCTCGAACTGAGCCGCCGCTTCCTCTTCCCGCCCGTCGAGCCCGGGCTGCCCCGCCGCCTGGCCAGCAAGCAGGGGCTGCACGAACTGTGCGTGGAACACGGCATCGCGAGCCCGTCCGCGGCCTTCCCGCAGTCGTACGACGACATCGTGGCCTTCGCCGAGAAGGCCCGCTTCCCGGTGGTGGCCAAGAACCGCGAGGCGTTCGTACGGCGCACCCGGCCGGCCGTGGGCGGCACCACCCGCATCGCCACCCGTGAAGGGCTGCTCGCCCTCGCCCGTGACTGGGGCGAGCGGCCCGGGGTGATCCTCCAGGAGTACCTGCCGAGGGAGGAGGCCGAGGACTGGATCGTGCACGCCTACTTCGACCGGGACTCCACCCCGCTGGCCATGTTCACCGGGGTCAAGGTGCGTTCCTGGCCGCCGCACGCGGGCATGACGGCGAACGCGTACGTCGTCGACAACCCGGAACTCGCGGACCTCGCCGCACGTTTCATCAAACAGATCGGCTACACCGGCATCATCGACCTCGACCTGCGCTTCGACCGGCGCGACGGTCAGTACAAGCTGCTCGACTTCAACCCCCGCATGGGGGCCCAGTTCCGGCTCTTCGAGAGCGAGTCGGGGGTGGACGTGGTCCGCGCCATGCACCTGGACCTGACCGGGCGCGCCGTCCCGGAGGGGGAACAGCGCGCCGGCCACCGCTATGTCGTGGAGAACATCGACCTGCCCGCTCTCCTCGCCTACCGCCGCAGCGGCTATACGACACCGCACGCGCCCGCGCGGCCGAGCGGGACCGAGCTGGCCTGGCTCGCGGGTGACGACCCGCTGCCGTTCCTCACGATGCTCGCGCGCTTCGTGCGGCCGGGCGCGAAGCACCTGTATCAGCTGTGGCGGACCAACCGCCGTGGCGCCGGCGGTGCCGTGAAATGACCGACGGCACCGCCCTGTGGAGATCGGCACCACCGCGAAGTGACGAAGTGACGTCCTGGGGAGGGACTTCGTGATCCAACCGGTAGCAGTCATCGGCGCCGGGCCGTTCGGCCTGTCGACCGCGGCCCATCTGCGGGCCCGCGGCATACCCGTCCGGGTCTTCGGCGACCCCATGGTCAGCTGGCGGGACAACATGCCCGTCGGCATGCTCCTGAAGTCGACGCCGGCGGCCTCCACCTTCGACGCCCCGCAACCGGGTCACACCCTGGTCGACTACTGCGACGCGGCCGGCATACCCCGGCTGGTGACCGACGAGGACATCATCCCGGTGGAGACCTTCATCGGCTACGGCGAGTGGTTCCAGCAGAAGCTGGTCCCCGAGCTGGAGCGGGTGCGGGTGGTCTCGGTGGACCGGCGGGGGGCCGGCTTCGACCTGAAGCTGGACTCGGGGGAGTCGTTCACCGCGCGGGCGGTCGTGGTCGCGACCGGCCTTTCGGGGCTCTCCCACCTGCCTCCGGAGCTGGCCGCCGCCGCACCGGACGGGCCCGCCCCCACCGCGCCGGTCTCGCACAGCTCCCAGCACCACGACCTCACCCGGTACGCGGGCAAGGAGCTGATCGTCGTGGGCGCCGGGCAGTCCGCGCTGGAGACAGCCGTCCTCGCGGCGGAGGCGGGCGCGCGGGTGCGGGTGGTGGCGCGCGGGCGCGGCAGCGTGGCCTTCGGGGCGCCGCCGTGGAAGCAGCCCCGGCTGCGGCCCGAATCGCCGTTCGGGCGGGCCTGGTCGCTGTGGGCGCTCAGCTACTACCCGCACCCCTACCGGCAGTTGCCCGCGCAGGTCCGCCACTACCTGGTGCGCCGCGTCCTCGGGCCGCTCGGCGCGTGGTGGCTGCGTGAGCGCTTCGAGGGTCAGGTGCGGGTCACCGAGGTGAACGGCATCGAGGGCGCGGCCACGCTCGACGGCCGGCCGGTGCTCAGGGTCCGTACGGCGACGGGGGCGACCGACCGGCTCTCCGCGGACCACGTCATCGCGGCGACCGGCTACCGCGTCGACCTCGCGGCGATGGACTTCCTCGGCCATGAACTCCGTACGGAACTGGCGGTGAGCCGGGGCACGCCCAGGCTGGGCGCCGGCTACGTCTCCTCCGTACCGGGGCTCTACTTCACCGGACTTCCGGCGGCGGCGTCGTACGGACCGGTGATGCGGTTCGTGTGCGGCACGGAGTTCGCCTCACCCCGGCTGGCGAAGCACCTTGCGGGGGCGCACGGTTGACGGACGCGGACCTGGTGGGCCGATCGGATGCGGGGCCCGAGCCGCCGACGTTTCCGTCAGCTCCAGGTGTCCGGGTCGAGGAGTTCCTCGAACATCGGGCGGAGGACGGCGGCGAGTTCGGGGTCGGTGTGTGCGATCTCGGTCGTCGCGAGCTCGACGGCCGCGGTCAGGGCGCGCCGTAGTTCCGCATGCTCCGGTGCGCGGACCAGGGTGGCCGCCAGCCGGGACGTCACCGTCTCCGGCAGGAGGTGCGCGCCCTTCGCGTAGGCGGTGGGCAGGCCCAGGCGGAGACAGGCCAGGGTGATCGCGTGGTCGCGCAGGGCGCTGATCCAGTGCTCGGCCTGCCAGACGCGGTCGCGGTGGAGGCAGATCGTGGCGTGCAGGGCGTGGTGCCAGACGAGGCCGGTCAGGGTCTCGACGGAAGGGCTCGCGAAGGGCGGGAGCGTGGCCGGTTCGCCGAAGACCGTCCGCCACTGCGGGCCCCGGGGACCGAACTCCGCCTCCGGGGCGAACGTCAGGTCGAGTTCCAGCCACCCCGGCAGCAGGAAGACCCGGACGACGCCCGAGCCGGTCGGCAGGTCCCAGTGGTGCCGGGCGCGGAAGGTGTCGTAGACCCACCGCGTCCAGCGTTCCAGGGTCGCCGCGAGGTCGCCCCGGACGGCCAGCACGGCATCCGTGTCCGACCAGCGGTCCTGCGTGCCGAGCGCCTGCGACCCGGTGAACGCGAACCCGACGACCGCGCCGTCGGCCTCGGCCCGGGCGACGAGCGCGTCCCGGACCTCGTCCCGCACCTCACTCCGCGACAACTCCGGCGCCCCGACACGGCCCCCGGCTCCCTCCACAGACCAGTCCCCAGACCGGCCCCGGCCCGTTCCCCGCACGCCTGGGCCGGTCCCTCGGCCCGCTCACCGCGTTCCCCGTGTTCCCCGGCCGGCCCCTCGGCCCGCTCACCGTGTTTCCCGCGCGCCTGGGCTGGGCTCTCAGTCCGCTCACCGCGTTTCCCGCGCGCCTCAGCTGGGCCCCCGGCCCGCTCCTCGCCCGGTTGTCCGGCTCGCCCCGACACTCGGCCCTCGCCCCGCTCGCCGGCTCCTCGGCCCGAGCCCCCGTCCCTGTCCCGGCCGACGGCCCGGTCCCCGCCCTCGTCCCTCACGCGCCCCTCGCCCTCACGATGTGCAGACCTCCTTCAGCCGGTCCGCCGCCGCGTCGATCCTGCTGGAGTCCGGGCTCGTGTCGCCGTTCAGGATGGACTTGTTGTAGTCCCTGACCGCCTTGTCCAGGTCCTCGACGGCCTTGTCGACCTTGCTGTCGTCCGTGTCGGCGTTGATCTTGTCGAGGTTCTTGTCGATCGTCTCGATGGACTCCTCCGTGCGCGAGGGATCCTTCACCGCGTCCCACCCGGCCTCGTGGATGGCCTTCAGGCTGTCGGAGATCGTATCCGCGTTCGACAGGCAGTCCAGGGAGTTGTCGACGTCGTCGGGATCGCAGCCGGTGACGAGGACGGCGGTCAGGGCGGCGGCGGTGAGGGCGGTGGCGACGGTGAAGGTACGGCGACGGCGCATGGCGATGACGGCCTTTCGGTTCGGTCCGTTCCGGAGGACCCCGGTGCCGTCCACGATTCCGCCCCGCGCCCGCCGCCACGATGGAGCGGACCGGCGTATGCGGGGTGGAGCCAGCTACACCGCCGAGGACGGCGGCGCCCCGGACGAAGCCACCTTGCGCCCCATGCACACCCCGGCCCACCTGCCTCGCACGGCCCACCCGCACCGCCGACGCGCCCCCGGCGCCTCGCACCGCCCACCCGCACCGCGCCGCCGACACGCTCCCCCGCTTTGCGCCGCCGACACCCCCCGTCCGCCCTTTTACAGCCCTACCCCCGATACCGCCCCAACGTCCGCAGCCCCGGCAGCGCACGGTCCTGGAAGTCGAACAGCGCGAGGTTCTCCCACGCGTTCCCGGACGCCGGGTCCGTGGAGTCCCAGCCGCTGCCCGCGCGGTAGGTCCACAGCCCCTCCCAGTAGCAGTAGCCGAGCCCCTGTCCGCCGGGGACGGCCGCCGCGAGGTCGGCCACCGCGCGCAGCCACGCGGCCTGTCCCTCGGGCGTCGCGGGATAGCCCTCGGTCAGCTGCGAGGGGCTGTTCATGATGTCGTTGACGGAGTCCTCGCTCTCCAGCGTGAACGGGTACGCCGTCTCCGCGATCACGCACGGCTTGCCGTAACGCGCCGTGATGTCGGCCATGTTGGCGGCCGCGCCCGCGATCGGCCCGTGCCAGAACGGGTAGTACGACAGTCCGATGATGTCGAAGTCGACGCCGTACGACACCACGTTGTCGAACCACCAGCGGTACAGCCCGTTGTCGCCGCCGTTCGCCAGGTGCAGGATCGTGCGGACGCGCGGGGTGGTGTCGCGGGCCGCGCTCAGACCGGCCTTGAGGAAGGCGGTCATGTTGTCGAAGTGCTCCCAGTTGCCCTCGGGCCAGAGCAGTCCGCCGTTGAGCTCGTTGCCGATCTGCACCAGCTGGGCCGGGGTGCCCTGCCTCCGTAGCGCGCCGAGAACATCCGCCGTGTGGTCGTAGACCGCCCTGGTCAGAGCCGTCACGTCCAGGTCCGCCCAGGCGGCCGGCTTGGTCTGGTGCGCCGGGTCGGCCCAGGTGTCGGAGTAGTGGAAGTCGACCCAGATGCCGATCCCGGCCCGCTTCAGCCGGCGGGCCAGCGGCAGGACGTGCGCCTTGTTGTTGTAGCCGTCGGCCGGGTTCACCCAGACCTTCAGCCGGGCGTGGGTGACGCCGGCCCACGCGAGCAGGGCGACCGGGTCGGCCCGGCGGCCGTCCGGGGTGCGGTACACGGCGCCGTGGTCCTCGTTCTTCGGCAGCGAGGAGATGTCCACACCACGGATCTCAAGACGGCGGGCACCGGCCCCAGCGGCCCCAGCGGCCTCAGCGGCCCCAACCGAAGCCCAAGCGGGAGCCGCCCCCACCACGGGAGCGGCCAGCGCGGCCGCCCCGGCGGCGGCCAGCACACTGCGTCTGCGCATGTCAAAGGGTCCTTTCACGGACGGCCCCGGAGATGGCCGGAACACGGTGGCATCACGGGGCGAGAAGGCCGGAGAACGGGGCGAGGAGAGCCGTCCGGCAGGCCGCGAAATCTCCCCGCGGTCTGCCGTACGACCACGAAACTCCCTCAGTTTCTGTGATCGTGCACAGCCCCCCTCGCCCCAGCTATCGGCGGGCAACAAGTAGGTAACCCCACGCACTCGCCATTGACAAGGGGCGGAAACAATTCTCTACTGTGCACGATCACAGAGCCGCGCGGCCCTCGCGCACAGCCTCTCGGTCACGTGTCGCAGAACCTCCCCCCACGGCGGTTGCCGCGAAGCGGGACGGTCCGAGTCCGGCTGGTTCACAGTCAGGGGAGATGAAAGATGTCGATCCACCGCCGCCAGATCAGCAGGCGCAGCATCCTCGCCGGGGCAGCAGCCGTCGGCCTCACGAGCACCCTCGCCGCCTGCGGCGGTTCCGACGACGACTCCGGCGGCAGCGACAGCGGGCCGGTCAAGCTGACCTACTGGTCGTGGGCTCCGAACATGGAGAAGGTCGCCGCGATCTGGAACAAGAAGAACCCGGACATCACGGTCACGGTGTCCAAGCAGGCCAGCGGCGCCGAGATCGTCTCCAAGCTGATCACCGCGAAGAAGGCCGGCAACGCCCCCGACCTCATCCAGGTCGAGTACCAGTCGCTGCCCACCCTGGTCTCCAACGACGTCCTCGCCGACCTCACCAAGTACGCGGGCAGCACCAAGTCCGAGTTCGCCGAGGGGCTGTGGGGCATGGTCACCCTCGGTACGGACGCCCTCTACGCGATCCCGCAGGACGCCGGGCCGCTGATGTTCTACTACCGCGACGACCTCTTCAAGAAGCACGGGCTCAGCGTCCCGAAGACCTGGACGGAGTTCGCCGAGACCGCCCGCGCCGCCAAGAAGGCTGTCCCGGACGCCTACTTGACCACCTTCTCCTCCAACGACCCGGGCCTGTTCGCGGGCCTGTCCCAGCAGGCGGGCGCCAAGTGGTGGACCGTCGACTCGGCCGGCAAGTGGACCGTCGCCATCGACGACGCGGCCACCAAGCAGGTCGCCGAGTTCTGGGGCGGGCTGGTGCAGGAGGGCGTCATCGACAACCAGCCGATGTACACCCCGGCCTGGAACAAGGCGCTCAACGAGGGCACCCACCTCGCCTGGGTCTCCGCCGTGTGGGCGCCCGGTGTGCTGGTCTCCTCCGCTCCCGACACCAAGGGCAAGTGGCGCATGGCCCCGCTGCCGCAGTGGAAGTCGGGCGAGAGCGTCACCGGCAGCTGGGGCGGCTCCTCCACCGGCGTCTCCACCGACTCCAAGCACGCCGAGGCGGCCGCGAAGTTCGCCACCTGGCTGAACACCGACCCGGAGGCGCTGGCCGCCCTGGTCAAGGAGGTCGCGATCTACCCGGCGGCGACCAAGGGCCAGTCCGGCTCGGTCCTGTCGACGCCGGAGTTCTTCTCCAACCAGTCGGACTTCTACACCACGGCCGGTGAGATCGCCGCGACCACGGCCGCCTCGGCCTGGGGCCCGAACGTCAACACCGCGTACACCGCCTTCCAGGACAGCTTCGGCGGGGCCACCAAGGCGAAGAAGGAGTCCCAGTTCGTCTCCGCCCTGGCCACCGTGCAGTCGAAGACCTTCGCCGACATGAAGAAGCAGGGCTTCGAGGTGACCGAGGCATGACCAGCACTCCGCTCAAGGGCGCCGACCGCATCACCGCGGTCGGCCCCTTGGCGGGCGGCACCAGCACGTCCGTCCGCCCCCGCCGCAAGGGCCGCAGCGCACCGTACTGGTTCCTGGTGCCCACGCTCACGCTCTTCGCCGCCTTCACCGTGATCCCCATCGGCTACGCGATCTGGCTGAGCCTGCACAGGGTGAAGGTCAAGGGCATCGGCCTCGGCAAGGGCGCCCGCGAACAGGTCTGGAACGGCTTCGGCAACTACACCGACGTCCTCCACGACGCGGAGTTCGGCCACAGCGTGCTGCGCGCCTTCGGCTACGGCCTCATCGTGATCCCGACCATGCTGGGCCTGGCGCTGGTCTTCGCGCTCATGCTGGACACCCCGAAGGCGCGCAGCGCGCCCTTCGCACGGCTGATGATCTTCCTGCCGTACGCCGTGCCGGGCATCATCGCCGCCCTCATGTGGGGCTTCCTCTACCTGCCGTCGGTCAGCCCCTTCTACTACATGCTGGACAAGTTCGGCCTCCCGCAGCCGGACCTGTTCGACGGCGGCAACCTGTACCTCTCCTTCGCCAACATCGCGGTCTGGGGCGGCACCGGCTTCAACATGATCGTGATCTACACCGCGCTGCGGGCGATCCCGCCGGACATCTACGAGGCGGCCCGTCTCGACGGCGCGTCCAACCTCGCGATCGCTCTGCGGATCAAGATCCCCATCGTCATGCCCTCCCTGGTCCTGACCTTCTTCTTCTCGGTGATCGCCACCCTCCAGGTCTTCACCGAGCCGATGACCCTCAAGCCCCTGACGAACAACCTCCAGAGCACCTGGAGCCCGCTGATGGCCATCTACGACAGCGCCTTCCTGAAGTCCGACATCTACGGCGCCTCCGCCACCGCGGTCGTCCTGGCCCTGGCCACGTTCGTCCTCTCTTTCACGCTGCTGCGCATCTCCGACCGCTACACCCGGGAGGACCGGGCATGACCCCCCTCACCCTCAGCGCCGACACCGCCGCCCCCACCAGGGCCGCCCGCGCCCGGCGCACCGCCTGGGTCCCGACCCTCGTCCTGCTCCTCGGCGCCCTGTACTGCATGGTCCCCATCGCCTGGGTCGTCATCGCGGCGACCAAGGACCGCTCGGAGCTCTTCTCCACCTTCAGCTTCGCCCCCGGCACCGGCCTCTTCTCCAACCTCGGCGACCTGACGGACTACCGGGACGGCATCTACTGGCGGTGGATGGCCAACTCGGCCTTCTACGCCGGTTTCGGTGCCCTGCTCTCGGCCGCGGTGTCCGCCGCCGGCGGCTACGCGCTCGGCCGCTTCGCCTTCCGGGGCCGCGAGGCCATCTTCAAGATGATCCTGGCGGGGGTGCTGGTGCCGAGCATCGTGCTCGCCGTACCGCAGTACCTGCTGCTGGCGAAGCTGGGGCTCGCCGACTCGTACTGGTCGATGCTGCTGCCGTCGATCCTGTCGCCGTACGGCGTCTATCTGGTCCGGATCTACGCGGCCGCGTCGGTGCCCGCCGAGCTCATGGAGGCGGCCCGTATGGACGGCGCGAGCGAGTGGAGGATCTTCTCGCGGATCGCCGTACCGATGATGATGCCGGGCCTGATCACGGTGTTCCTCTTCCAGTTCGTCGGGATCTGGAACAACTTCCTTCTGCCCTACGTAATGCTCGCGGACGACGAGAAGTTCCCGATCACCCTCGGCCTGTACACGCTGCTCGCCCAGGGCGCCTCGCAGCCGGCCCTCTACACCCTGGTCATCACCGGCTGCCTGCTCGCGATCCTCCCGCTGATCGCCCTCTTCCTGGTGATCCAGCGCTTCTGGTCCCTGGACCTGCTGAGCGGCTCCATCAAGTCCTAGTCACTTCTGCGTTACGAGGAACATGACCACCAGTGCGAACGGGCGTCGCCGGCCTCCCACCATCCATGACGTGGCCCGGGAGGCGGGCGTGTCGCGCGGTACCGTCTCCCGGTTCCTGAACGGCGGCCACTACGTCTCGCCGGCCGCCCGGCGGTCGGTGGAGGCCGCCATCAGGAAGACGGGATACGTCGTCAACCGGCACGCCCGCAGCCTGAGCACCGGCCGGTCCGACTCGGTGGCCTTCCTGCTCACCGAACCGCAGGAGAAGTTCTTCGAGGACCCCAACTTCAACATCCTGCTGCGCGGTTGCACGGAGCACCTCGCCCAGCACGACATCCCGCTGCTGCTCATGCTGGCCGCCAGCGACGACGACCGGCGCCGGCTGACCCGGTACATCACCTCGGGCCACGTCGACGGGGTGCTGCTGCTCTCCAACCACAGCGGTGACCCGGTCGCCGCCGAACTGCACGACGCCGGGATCCCGTTGGTGGTCTGCGGCAAGCCGATAGGGCTCGGCTCCAAGGTGAGCTACGTGGCCGCCGCCGACCGCGACGGCGCGCAGGAGATGGTCCGCCATCTGCTCGCGGGCGGCCGCCGCCGCATCGGCATGGTCACCGGGCCGCTCGACATGCCGGGCGGCCCCGACCGGCTGGCCGGCTACCGGGACGTGCTCGCCGAGGCGGGCCTGCCCTACGACCCGGCGCTCGTGGTGGAGGGCGACTTCCGCCGCAGCGGCGGCGAACAGGCGGCCCGTACGCTGCTCGCGCAGGCACCCGACATGGACGCGGTCTTCGTCGCCTCCGACCTGATGGCCCTCGGGGTCGTCAACGTCCTGCAGCAGTGCGGGCGTTCGGTCCCGGATGACATCGCTGTCGGCGGCTTCGACGACTCGCACGCGGCCACCTCCATCGCGCCCGCCCTCACCACCATGCGCCAGCCCTTCGAACGCATCAGCGCCGAGATGGTCCGCATGCTGCTCGCGCAGATCGCGGGCGAGGACACGGCCGGGGTGATCCTGCCGACGGAACTGGTCGTACGGGGCTCCGCGTAACCGGAACACACGTCAACGTATGTGAAAGCAGCAGCCGTCCGGTTCGCGTCGAGTCGCACGGGCCTGCCGACCGTATTCTCTGATCATGGCCGCCTCCACCGCATATTCACTCATCGCCACCGACCTGGACGGAACGCTGCTGCGGGCCGACGACACGCTCTCCGACCGGTCCCGGGCCGTGCTCGAACGGGTGGCGGAGGCGGGTGCGAAGCATCTCGTCGTGACCGGACGCCCCGCGCCCAGAGTGCGGCCGCTCCTCGACGACCTCGGCAGCACGGGGCTCGCGGTGTGCGGACAGGGCGCGCAGGTGTACGACGCCGGCGCGGACCGTCTGCTGTGGTCGGTGACCCTGGACCGGGAGCTGGCCGAGACCGCGCTCGGCAAGATCGAGGCGGAGGTCGGGCAGGTGTACGCGGCTGTCGACCAGGACGGCGTCGACGGGCTCACGCTCATCGAGCCGGGCTATCTGATGCCCCATCCGACGCTGCCCGCGGTGCGGGTCGGGCGCCGCGACGACCTGTGGTGCGAGCCGATCAGCAAGGTGCTGCTCCGTCACCCCTACCTGTCTGACGACGAGTTGGCGGTGACGGCGCGCTCGGTGGTGGGCTCGCTGGCCACGGTCACCATGTCCGGCCCCGGCACCGTCGAACTCCAGCCATGCGGCATCACCAAGGCGACCGGTCTCGCGCTGGCCGCCGACCATCTGGGCCTGGGCCCGGAGACGACCATCGCGTTCGGGGACATGCCCAACGACATCCCCATGTTCGACTGGGCGGCCCACGGTGTCGCGATGGCCAACGCCCATCCCGAACTCAAGGCCGTGGCCGACGAGGTGACCCTGTCGAACGAGGACGACGGCATCGCCGTCGTCCTCGAAAGACTGTTCAGGCTCGCCTAGTAGGCGCCCCACACGTTGTCGATGGAGCCGTACCGCTGGGCCGCGTAGTTGCAGGCGGCGGTGATGTTCGCGACCGGGTCGTACGGGTCCCAGGACGTGTTCGTGACGTGGTACGCGTTGAACGTCGGGTCGATCACCTGGAGCAGGCCCTTGGACGGGGTGCCCGCGGCGGCGTTGGAGTCCCAGTTGTTGATCGCGTACGGGTTGCCCGAGGACTCCCGGATGATGTTGCGGTAGATGCCGTTGTACGACCCCGGGATGCCGTTCTCGGCCATGACCGCGAGGGACGCGCGGATCCAGCCGTCGAGGGTGTTGGCGTACCCGAGCGAGGTGGCGGTCTGGACCGGCACGGTCGCGGCGGAGGCACTGGTCGCGCCGATGACCGGGAGGGCGAGTACGGCGGCCCCGGTGCCGAGGACGGCGAGCTTGCGGGCGAGACGGCCCTGGCGGCGGTGACGGTGCTGAGCGGCAGCAGGCATGGCGAAGTTCCTCTCCGTCGCCTGCGAGGTGAGCTGTCGGGTTCGGGCGGGAGCTGCCCGGCCACGCCCACGAAAGGCGTGACTTCACCCCGAGCCGTACCGGTTTGTCCGAAGACGCCCGGCCCGGCGACTTACCTGGGTCCCCCGCTCCTGCCGTGGTTCTCGGTGGGTGTACGGGCGGCGGCAGGATTCGGCGTCCGCCCGACAGGCCGGGAACGTATGCGAGAGCACATGTCCGGAACAAGTGCCGGATTCACACACTGCGCCTATTGACCTGCGTGTGAGGCTTATGGGCCGCTTGATCCTTTGCGGCCGCCAAGCCTCAACGCGGGCTCGGGCAAAGGGGGGTGAGGCGGCGTCGGATCCGTCGCGGACCGCCTGTTGGAGTGAGCCAAGTCACGCCCGATCGCAAGTGGGGTGAAACGGTCATCTGGCGTCAACTCATCGTTAACCGGCCGTCCGTGGGATCCGCTTCTCCCAGGTCTGGTGGAAGACCACCTCGCCGCCCTCGGTGCAGATCACCTCGTTCGAGGTGAGGAAGTCCGTCCCGTCGCAGCCGATCTCCGAGCGGGTGCGGACGGTCGTGTCCCAGCCGAGTTCCGGGCGGTGCAGCCGGATCGACCAGTCCGAGCGGGTGCGCGCGGTCAGCGGGTCCGCCTCCTGGATCGTGTACGTCTCCAGCGCGTCCTCGGTGAACTCCAGACCGTCGGGGTACACGCGCGTGCCGCCGTACCGGGGGTCGACCTCAAGACGCCACTCGCCCTTGGCGACGTCCCGGACGACCAGGCGCTCGGGGCGGGGCTCGTCGAAGGTGGCCGGGTAACTGACGCCGAGGGGTTCGGACTGCTCCGGCTCCTCGAAGGAGATCTCTTCGAAGGGGGTCTCCTTGGAGGCGTCCTTGCCGGCGCCCTCCGAGGACGCTTCACGCGCGCGTACCGGCAGTTCGAGGAAGCTTCCCGCCGGGTCCAGCGTGAAGCCCGCCTCCGAGCCCGGCTGCGGCCAGATCCACGGCCAGTACGCGGAGGACACGGCGAGCCGGATGCGGTGGCCGGGCGGGAAGGCGTGCCCGATGCCGTTCAGCTCGAAGGAGACCTCCTCGGTGGCCCCCGGCTCCCAGGGCACCGCCCGGTCGCGTCCGTGGCGCGCCGAGAGGTTCAGCACGCCCCGGGTGACCAGGGTCGAGGAGCCGTCCGGGGCCACGTCGCACAGCCGGGCGACGACCTGTGCGCGCGGTACCTCGCAACGCACCCTGAGCCGTACCCGCGGCCGCCCCAGCACCCGGGTCTCCTCGCCGACCGCGAACTCGAAGCAGACCGAGCGGGCGTCCTCCTCGCGCTGGTCCGGCGGCAGGTCGGCGTCGTTGCCGAAGGGGAAGAAGCGGCCGGCGTCCACGCCCGTGTGCTGCGGGGAGCGGACCGGGACAGGGGCGCCCTGAAGGCCGTACGTGATGATCCGGACGTTCGGCGAGGGCCAGGACGGCTCGCCGACCCAGCGGCCCGGGAGGGTGTCGTAGACGGTGGCAGGGGGGTGCGAGTCGCTGACGTAGGCCCTCAGGAGGGGCTCTCGCATGACGCTGGTGTCGATGCCCTTGAGGTGCTGGTCCCACCAGCGCAGGGTCTCCTGGAGGAAGCCGATCGCCGGGCCGGGCGGCAGGCCGCGGTCGGGGTACTGGTGCGACCAGGGGCCGATCAGGCCCCGTACGCGCTCCTTGGGCAGGTGCTCGACCAGACGCAGGACCGTGTCGCGGTACGGGTCGTGCCAGCCGCCGACCGCGAGGACGGCCGCGTCGATCGCGCCGTAGTCCTCGCAGACGCTGCCGTGGCGCCAATAGGTGTCGCGCTTCTGGTGGTCCAGCCAGGTGTGCACGAACGGCTCGACCGCCTCCAGGCGCTTCAGCCACAGGTCCCGCCAGGACTCGCCCGCGTACAGCGGGTCCGGCGGGCGGCAGACGAAGGCGAGCATGGTCGCCGCCCAGGCGTGCATGTCGACGGCGAGGACGGAACCTCCCATGTAGTGCACGTCGTTGTCATAGCGATCGTCCGTGGAGCAGACGGTGACGACCGCCTTGAGCGGCTCGGGCGCGAGGGCCGCGATCTGGAGGGAGTTGAAGCCGCCCCAGGAGATGCCGAACATGCCCACTGCGCCGTCGCACCAGGGCTGTGCGGCCAGCCAGTTCACCACCTCGACCCCGTCGGTGAGTTCCGTCGCCGAGTACTCGTCCGTCGGCAGGCCCTCGCTGTTGCCGTGCCCGCGCACGTCCACGCGCACGGAGGCGTAGCCGTGACCCGCGTACCAGGGGTGGCGCTGCCGGTCGCGGGGCGCGGTCCAGTCGGTGAGGCGGTACGGCAGGTATTCGAGGATCGCGGGTACCGGTTGAGGGGTGAGAGGGCGCCACACGCGCGCGTACAGGAGCGTCCCGTCCGGCAACGGGATGCGGACGTCCTCGTGGGTCGTCTCGTGGGGGAAGGACGTACGGATGCGCATGAGCGTGACCTCAGTGGACGGGGTGCATGGTGCGGCGCAGCCAGGGTGCTGCGGCCATGACGGCGACGCCCGCGGCCACCGCGATCGCGCCGTTGACGCCGAAGTAGGCCGGCTGGGAGACGTCGTCGTAGAGCTTCACCGTCTGTGCCTGGATGCCGTTCGCGAGGGCGAGCGACAGGAACCACAGGGACATGGTCTGGCTGGAGAAGGCCGTAGGAGCGAGCTTGGTGGTGGCCGACATTCCGGAGGTCTCCAGAAGGATGTCGCCGAGGCCCAGCAGCAGATAGGAGCCGACGATCCACCAGGCGGACATCAGGTAGTCGTCGCCCTTGTGCCCGCTCGTCGGCAGGACCATCAGCAGGAACGACAGACCGCCGAGGACCACCCCAATGGCGATCTTGTTGGAGGCGTGCGGCTGGCGGTGCCCCATACGCACCCACAGGGCGGCGACCACGGGCGCGAGCCCGACCTCGAAGGCGCCCAGCGCGGAGGCGTACCAGCTGGCCGGGAAGTCGAAGCCGAGGATGGCCGTCTCGGCGTTCGTGGAGGCCAGCAGCATCATCGTCGAGTAGGCCTGGAACAGGATGAAGTTGAAGACCGTCGAGGCCAGGAAGAGCACGATGTACGGCCTGAGGCGGCCGCGTTCCTCCCGGGTGACCCGGGGGCTGGTGAACATCACCGTGAAGTAGACGACCGGGGCGATCACCGAGACGAGGGTGAGGAGGTCGACGAAGCGGGCCATGGTGAGCCAGCCCGCCAGGGCCAGGGCGGCGGCTGTTGTGCTCACGGCGGCGATACCTATGAAGATCAGACGAACCGCACGTCTCATGGCAGGCGGCGCGAGAGCGACTTCCGCCGAGTGCTTGCGCCCGGCCAGGTGACGGCGGCCCAGGACGTACTGGATCAGCCCGAAGGTCATGCCGATCGCCGCCGCCGAGAAGCCCCGGTGCCAGCCCTGGTGGTCGCCCAGCCAGCCGGTGATCAGGGGGCCCGCGAAGGCGCCGATGTTGATCGCCATGTAGTAGAGCGCGAAACCGGCGTCCCGGCGCTCGTCGTCGGTGCGGTACAGCTTGCCGACCATGGTGGCCACGTTGGGCTTCAGGAGCCCGGTGCCGGCGCTGATGAGCCCGAGGCCCACCCAGGTCATCGTCCCGGTCGGGACGGCCATGGCGTAGTGGCCGCAGGCGATCAGGACGCCGCCCCACAGGACCGCGCGGTACGAGCCGAGGATGCGGTCGGCGAGCCAGCCGCCGGCGACGGAGACCAGGTAGACGAGGGTGCCGTAGGCCGCGGAGACGGAGGCGGCCGTACCGGCCGACATGCCCATGCCGCCGTGTGCCACGGTGTCGGCGAAGTACAGGACGAGGATGGCCTGCATGCCGAGGAACGAGAACCGCTCCCAGACCTCCAGCCCGGAGAGGGTCAGCAGGCCCCTGGGCTGGCCGAAGAAGGCGGTGTCGTCCTCGGGGCGCGGGAGGCTTCCGGGACCTGCGGGTTCTTCGGGCTCTGTGGCGACGTCGGTTCGGGACACGGGCCGCTTCTTCCCTGCAAGTCAACAGATATCCGGTCATTTCAGGTGATCAAAAACATACCGGTCGTGATCCGATACCGCCTGGCATGGACGGGGCGGGCGCTATCGGTGATCCAAAGGTGACCGGATACGCTGACTTGAGTGATGGCAGCGACCTATCGACATTCCGCGTAACCAGCCAGTAGACACCAGCAGACAGGAGACCCCTCGTGACCGTCGTCGGGCCGTTCGGGCTGAGCGTGCGGGACCAGGCTCTGGAAGCCGATGTCCAGGCCGGATTGGCGGCTGTCGAGGAAGGACTGCTCGAAGCCACCAAGAGCGAGGTCCCCTTCATCACGGAGGCCGCCCAGCATCTCGTGCGCGCGGGGGGCAAGCGGTTCCGCCCGCTCCTCGTGATGCTCGCCGCGCAGTTCGGCGACCCCTACGCGCCGGGCATCGTGCCGTCGGCCGTGGTGGTGGAGCTGACCCACCTGGCCACGCTGTACCACGACGACGTGATGGACGAGGCGGCCGTGCGCCGCGGGGTCGACAGCGCCAACACCCGCTGGGGCAACTCCGTGGCGGTGCTGACCGGCGACTTCCTGTTCGCCCGTGCCTCGCACATCCTCGCCGACCTCGGCCCCGAGGCGGTCCGGGTGCAGTCCGAGGCGTTCGAACGCCTGGTCACCGGCCAGATCCTGGAGACCGCGGGCCCCTCCGACGGGCGGGACCCGGTCGAGCACTACCTGGATGTCCTCGGCGGCAAGACCGGCTCCCTGGTCGCGGTCTCGTGCCGCTTCGGGGCGATGATGTCCGGCGCCGACGAGACGGTCGTGGACGTCCTGACCCAGTACGGCGAGCGCCTCGGCGTCGCCTTCCAGCTCGCCGACGACGTCCTGGACATCGCCTCCGACTCCCACGAGTCGGGCAAGACGCCGGGCACCGACCTGCGCGAGGGCATCCCCACGATGCCGGTGCTGCGGCTGCGGGAGCGCGCCGAGCGGCTTCGGCTGCCCGAGGACCTCGCGCTGTGCGAACTGCTCGACTCCGACCTCACGGACGACGTACGGCACGCGGAGGCGCTGGTCGCGCTGCGCGCCCACCCGGCGCTGGAGCAGGCCCGCCGGGACACCGTGCGCTTCGCGGAGGAGGCCCGGGCGGCGCTGGCCCCGCTGCGGGAGTGCGACGCCAAGGCGGCGCTGGTGGAGCTGTGCGACGCGGTGGTGCACCGCGCGGGTTAGTGATACACGTCACAGCATTGGACTAAATCCAATCTGAGATCCCTTCCGTATTGCATGCACAGAAGCCGACGCAGGGGGCGTCGGCCGCAATACGGGGAGAAATCAGAATCATGGGCATCAACACGACGTTCTCGAGCCCGACGTTCTCTGCACGCCGTAAGAGCCTCATCGTCACCGGCATAGGGCTGACCACCCTCGCCGGTGTCGCCGCCGGGGTCGTCCCGGCGGTCGCCCACAGCGGCAAGACCGATCGCGGCACCGTCCTCGCCGCCAGCCTCCGCGGCGCCAACGAGGTTCCCGTCGCCGGTGGTCCGGCCGTCGGCGACAAGGACGGCGCCGCCGTGGAGTTCCTCAAGGTGAAGGGCGACCGGATCTCCGTCGCCGTCAAGTGGGCCGGCGTCGACCGGCCCACCGCCCTCCACATCCACCAGGGCGCCCGGGGTGTCAACGGCGGCATCAAGGTGGAGTTCACCGACCTGCTGAAGAACAGCAGGCGCAACAGCGTCACCGGCACCGTGAAGGTCAAGGACAAGGCGCTGCTCGCCAAGCTCAAGTCCGACCCGGGCTCGTTCTACGCCAACCTGCACACCAAGCAGTTCCCGGGCGGAGCCGTCCGCGGCCAGTTCCACAAGGTCACCGTCGCCTCCTTCGACTTCCGTGACGCGCTGGGCAACTTCCAGGCGTCCGTGGTCAAGGGCAGGCAGATCTACGAGTGCAAGCCGGCCCAGGGCGGCGGCCACGCCTTCGCCCAGCGGGATGTCGCGGCCGTGCTCGGCGGCCGGATCGCGCACTCCTTCGTGAAGCCCAACTCGGGTACCCCGCAGTGGATCGCGCCCGACCGCAGCGCGGTCACCGGAAAGCTCCTGTCCAAGACCCCGAACGGGGAGACGAACATCCCGGAGCTCGACCTCAAGGCCAAGCAGTCCGGCAAGCACCGCGGGCTGCTCGCCGACACCACGGAGATCCTGCGGCTGAACACGGTCGGCGGGGTCGCCCCGGCGGGCTCGTGCCGACCGGGCGCGATCGTCGGCGTGCCGTACCAGGCGGACTACCTGTTCCTGCGGGGCTGATGCTCCGGTTCGGTCGCGGCTGACCCGCCGGCAGGTACGGCGTCCCCTACGGGTACTAGGGGGCGCCGTCGTGTCGTGTCATACCCGAGAGGTACGCGGAGTTGGCTCCGAGGGCTGACGAATCATCCCGGCGGATTTGGTCAGATGGACACCACGGAAAACACCACTCCTCACCGATTCGGGTGAGAATGGCGGCTACGGGGTGTACGCACGGGAGTTGAACAGCCGCCGCCGACGACGGAGGTAAGGCACACATGGCACCGTTCGAATCCGACGACAGCGTGAGCGCCGCGGACGCCGAGGAGCTGCGCTCGGCGCGCCGGCGCAAGGCCGCGCGGTACCTCGTGCCGGCCACAGTGGTGGGAGTCGCCGCGGCGACCATCGGGCTCGTCCCGGCGCTCGCCGACTCCGGTGACCCCGACCTGCCGAAGATCAGCGCACAGGAACTCATCGAGAAGATCGCCACGTCCGACGTGCAGCAGCTGTCGGGCACCGTGAAGATCACCACCGACCTCGGCCTGCCGGACCTCGGCGGCCTGGAGAAGAGCCTCGGCTCCGGTGCCGGGTCCTCCTCCGGGGACGGCTCGTCCGCCGACCCGTCCACCAAGCTCACCGAACTCGCCTCCGGCACGCACACGCTGCGGGTCGCGGCAGACGGCGAGGACAAGCAGAAGGTCTCGCTCCTGGAGGACGCGGCCGAGTACAGCCTCATCCACAACGGCAAGGACGTCTGGGGCTACGACAGCGGGTCCAACTCCGTCTTCCACACCACCGTGGAGAAGGGCGACGGCCAGCAGGAAGAAGTCCCGGCCACGCCCAAGGACTTCGCCGAGGACGCCCTCAAGGCGGTCGACAAGACCACCTCGGTGACGGTGGACGGCACCGCGCAGGTCGCGGGCCGAGACGCCTACCGGCTCGTCATCAAGCCCAAGGACGAGGGCACGACGGTCGGCCGGATCACCGTGGCGGTGGACGCGAAGACCGGCCTGCCGCTGAAGTTCACGCTGACCCCGGCGAGCGGCGGCGCGGCCGTGGTGGACGCGGGCTTCACCCAGGTCACCTTCGCCAAGCCGGCCGCCTCCACCTTCGACTTCACCCCGCCGAAGGGCGCGAAGGTCACCGAGGAGGACGCCCCGAAGGCGTCCGAACACTCCGACTCCGACGGCAAGGACCTCCCGAAGGACCTGCCCAAGCTCCCCGGTGGCGCCTCCGGTGAGGCCGAGGACTTCAAGGGCCTCGACGTCATCGGGGACGGCTGGGACTCCATCGCCACCTTCGACACCGGCGGCCAGGGCATACCGTCCGGCTCCGAGGCGGGCGGCGGCGACTTCGGCGGCTTCCTGGACTCGCTCGGCGACAAGGTCTCCGGGAAGTTCGGCGAGGGCACCGTCTTCAAGACCCGCCTGATCAACGCCCTGATCACCGACGACGGCAAGGTGTACGTGGGCGCGGTCACCAAGGACGCGCTGGTGAAGGCGGCGGACGCGGGGAAGTAAGGGGACGCGGGGAGGCGACGCGAGGACATGACCCGCGTCGCCGCACGAGGCACGACGAATCGAGGAAGCCGATGGGCGAGCGGTCCGCCACGGAGCCGGATCCGGAGGGGTCGGACGCCGGTGAGGACGCAGCGGCCGGTGTCATCCACACCCGCGCCCTCACCAAGCGCTACCGCGGTGGGCAGCTCGCCGTCGACGGGCTCGACCTGACCGTCCCGGCGGGCAGCGTCTTCGGCTTCCTCGGTCCGAACGGCTCGGGCAAGACCACCACCATCCGCATGCTGATGGGCCTGATCGAGCCGACCTCCGGCTCGGCGCGCGTCCTGGGCCACCCCATGCCGCGCTCCGCACGGACCGTCCTCCCGCACGTCGGCGCCCTCATCGAGGGCCCGGCCCTGTACGGCTTCCTCTCCGGCCGGGACAACCTCGTACGCTACGACGCCGCCGACCCGACCGCCGACCCCCGCACCCGGCGCGCCCGGGTCGCGGCGGCGCTGGACCGGGTGGGCCTCGCGGCCGCCGCCGGCAAGAAGGCGAAGGCGTACTCGCTCGGCATGAAGCAGCGACTGGGGCTGGCGTCGGCCCTCCTCCAGCCCCGCAAGCTCCTCGTCCTGGACGAGCCGACCAACGGCCTCGACCCCCAGGGCATGCGCGAGATCCGTTCCCTGGTCCGCGAGTTGGCCTCCGACGGCACGACGGTCTTCCTCTCCTCCCACCTCCTCGACGAGATCGAACAGGTCTGCACCCACGCGGCGGTGATGACCCAGGGCCACCTGATCACCCAGGGCCCGGTGGCGGACCTGGCGGCGGGAGCGAGGGGCCGCCTGGTGGTGACGACGCCGGACACGGGGGATGCGGCGCGGATCCTGAAGGAACAGGGCGTGGGCGACGTGGTGGTGACGGACGACCAGGTGACGGCCGAGCCCCCGACCCGTGAACTGGCGGACATCAACGCGGCGTTGGTGAAGGCAGGGGTACGGGTCCGAGGGTTCGGGGTGGAGCGACCGTCCCTGGAAGACGCCTTTGTGGCACTGACAGGGGAGGGCTTCGATGTCGCAGGCTGAGATGGAGGCATTTCAGGGGCGCGGGGCTGCATCGAATCTGGGGCTACCGCCGCGTGGGCGCGCTCAGCCCCCACAACCCGCAAGCCGCCGTACAACCTTCTACGGCACCCTCCTTCGCAACGAACTCCACACCACCTTCCGCCGCTGGCGCACCCTCGCCCTCCTCACCGTCCTCGCCGCCGTCCCCATCCTCATCGGCATCGCGATCAAGATCGAAACCGGCGACTCGACAGGCCCGGACCGAGGCGGCGGTGGCGGCGGAGGCCCGGCCTTCATCTCCCAGGTCACCAACAACGGCCTGTTCCTGGTCTTCACCGCCCTCGCCGCCACCCTCCCGTTCTTCCTGCCGATGGCGATCGGCGTGATCGCGGGCGACGCGATCGCGGGTGAGGCCAACGCCGGCACCTTGCGCTACCTCCTTGTCGCCCCGGCCGGCCGCACCCGCCTGCTCCTCACCAAGTACGCGACGACGATGGCGTTCTGCCTGGTGGCGACATTGGTGGTGGCGATATCGGCGCTCACGGTGGGCGCGCTGCTGTTCCCGCTCGGCGATCTCACGACGATCTCCGGCACACAGATCACGTTCGCCGAGGGGCTGGGCAGAGCGTTCCTGATCGCGCTGGTGGTCGCCGCGTCACTCGTCGGCGTGGCCGCGCTGGGCCTGTTCGTGTCGACCCTCACGAACAGCGGTATCGCGGCGATGGCCACGACGGTCGGCCTGCTGATCACGATCCAGATCCTGGACCAGATACCGCAGTTGCACGCGATCCAGCCGTATCTCTTCTCCCACTACTGGCTGTCCTTCGCGGACCTCATGCGGGAACCGGTCTACTGGGACGACCTGGTGAAGAACCTCGAACTCCAGGGCCTGTACGCGGCGGTGTTCGGTTCGGCGGCCTGGGCCCGGTTCACGGCGAAGGACATCACGGCGTAGGGCGTTGCGCCGAGGTCAGGCCGCTTCCGCCTCATAGGGGAAGCGGGCGAGCGGGGCCTCCTGGGCGAAGAACGTCTTCGCGCGGGTCAGGGCGGCAGCGTCGTGGAGGACATCGCCGCGCCGGCTGCCGTTGCCGAGCAGGACTCCGCCGAAGCGCATGCCCATGTAGGCGGCCGAGTTGCGGAGCGTGCCGACCAGCGGGTCCGCGACCTCGAACTCCTCGTGGGCGAGCGCGGTGACGCCCCAGAGGGTGCGGTTGGCCATGGTCGCCTTGAAGTCGAGGCCGGGGGTGCGCAGCCAGCCCGACCAGTGGTCGAGGTAGCGCTTGGCGTGGGCGGAGACGGAGTACCAG
Organism: Streptomyces sp. NPDC047072; assembly: GCF_040643855.1. Lineage (NCBI taxonomy): Bacteria > Bacillati > Actinomycetota > Actinomycetes > Kitasatosporales > Streptomycetaceae > Streptomyces > Streptomyces sp. NPDC047072. The sequence goes on from NZ_JBEYVC010000018.1 coordinate 106,609, forward strand.
TACAGGGGCGAGGCGATCACGACGTCGGTCGCGGCGAGCGTGGCGTCCAGCAGACGGGCCGCGACACTGCCCTCGGGCGGGCGTACGTGGTCGCTGTCCCGGCGCAGGTCCACGAAGTCGGGCAGCGGGTGCTCGGCGAGGCTGATCCACTCCTGCTCGACGCCCGTGGGCAGTTGCTCGGCGGCGCGGCGGGCCAGCAGCTCGGTGTTGCCGTCGTTGCGGCTGCTGCTCAGGACGAACAGGAAGCGGCGGGTCATGAGGGCTCCCGGAGGTCGGCGCACGAGGAATCTGATTGCGCACGCATTTTATGCACACGCAATCAATCAGGGCAATCGGCGACCTGGAGCAGCGAGTCCTCCCGCCCGTGCCGCGCGACCAACTGGAGCCCGACCGGACACCCGTCGGGTCCGAACCTCGGCGGACTCGGGGGGCGTGCCGGGCTCGGCCGATCTGACGGATTCGGCGGGCCCGGCAGATTCGGTGGACCCGGCGGATTCGGTGGGTTCGGCGGACTCGATGGGCTCGGTGGACCTCGCGGATCCGGTGGGCCTTGCGAAGCTGCCGAACGCGGCGGATCCGACAGGCTCGGTGGCTCCCGTGGCTCCCGTGGCTCTCGTGGCTCTCGTGGCTCCGGTGGTCCTCGTGGTTTCCAAGGCGCCCGTGGTCCTCGTGGTTCCCATGGCCCTTGTGCTCCTTGTGGTCCCCATGGCCCCCTTGTTCCTCGTGGCCCCGCGACCCCCGTGGCTCTCGTGCCCCCAGCGGTCCCAGCGGTCCCAGCGGCTTCAGCGGCCCCGGTAGCCCCCGATACCCCCGTCACCCCCCCCGGCGGATCCGATCCACCGGGTCGCCACGGCCGGGCGGTTGGGGTCGTTCACCCGGGCGTGCCCATGAGCCGGGACAGTGCCGCCGTCTCGCGGGGCGGTGTGGAGTCCAGGTCGCCCAGGCGCCACGCCGGTACCCAGGGGACGCGGTGGACGTCGATCGCGGACTCCAGTTCCCGCAGCTGTTGGGCCAGTGGTTTCGGGAGTCGGCCGGGTGCGTCGGCGACCAGGACGAGCGCGTCGAGGTCGAGCCCCGGCGGAGCCTCACCGCGCCGGAAGACCTCCAGGGCGCGACGGGCGGTCAGCAGCCCGTGGGCGTGGGTCCGGGCGACGAGCAGGACGGAGGTCGGCGCGCCGGGGCCGGGCCAGTCGCGTCCGCCGTCGTGGCCGCCGTAGACCGCGGCCAGGGTGGAGACCCCGGCGCCGCCGTGCGTACCCACCCAGGAGAACCGCCGTCCCGACACGCTCACCGGACCGCGGATCCACATCTCCGGCCCCTGCCACACGCTCGCCACCTCTCGCCGCACCCCTGTCCGCATGCCCGGTTCCCGCCCTTGCCATCCCTCGCCCCGTCGCCGATGCTGCACGTCGTCGCGGCCGTCGCTGGAACAGGCCTGTGACATCACGGTGACGTGAGAACCGTGGGGGAGCGGAGAGACTCGACAGTACGTGCACGACCGTGAGGGATGAGATGTCTCGACTCAGCCGCGACAAGAAGCGGGACCAGCAGGGCGGGACCGCACCCGCCGTACCCATCGAGGTCCGGGTGTCCCTGGCGGGGCCGGCCGCGACGGTCGCCGGCACACCGGTCACCTCGTCCGGCGGCGAGGAGCTCCACCAGGCGGTACTCACCCACCTCCACGCCCTCGCCCGCACCGCGGGACACGCCATCCACGCGACCGTCCACGACGAGCGCATCGGCTATGTGGTCCCCCTGGAGATCGCCACGGACGGCTCCAGCCGCTTCACGGCGGAACCCTGCCGGATGCCTGCGGCGCCCGACCCGGCACAGGGCCCGACACCCCACCCCGCCCCCCTCACCCCCGCGTGGCCCCCAGCCCCCACCGAAGAACCAGCCCCCGAGGAACGCCCCACCCACCTCCTACGCCAGCCGGCGGAGCCGGGTCAGAACCCCCATCCCCTACGGCAGTCTCCGGAACCGGAAGAGGACGCGCACCTCGTGCGGGAGCCCGCGGAGCCGGTGCAGAACACGCACCTCGTGCGGGAGCCCGCGGAGCCGGCCCAGGGCCCACCCCCCTTCCGGCAGCCCGCAGAGCCTGTGCAGGACGCGCATTCCGTACGGCAGTCCCACGAGCCCCCGCAGGACACGGACCGCTTCGAGCGATCCGTCGCGGAGCCGGTGCGGGACACGCATCTCCTACGCCGGCTCCCGGAGCCCGTTCAGGACACGCACCTGTTCCGCCGACCCGCCGAGCCCACGAACGACACCCATCTCCTACGGCAACCCGCCGACCCCGCGGACGACGCGCGCCCCTCGCCGCAGCTCCCGGAGCCCCCGCAGGACCCGTCCCCGACCTACCGCCTGCGCCCGCTGCCCGTCGCACCCGAGCCGACTGACGTAGAGCCGTCCCCGACCCAGGTGCTGCGTCGGCTGCCGCCCGCCGCGCAGCAGCCCGCCCCGGCCCCCGGCACGGCCGTACCCCCACGCGGAGAGTTCGGCCCACCCCCGGTGATGGACGCCCCCACGGGCACCGCTGCGCCGCTGCCGCCGAGCACCACCCCCTTGCCCCCGGCCCCCCACACCCCGGAGCCCCCGACCGACCGGGTCTCCTGGCCAGCCCCCGCCCTCCTGCCTCCACCCACCCCCACAAGCACCGCCGCCGACTCCGTACCCCCGGCCGCCCCTGTCTCACCGCCCACCCCCACAAGCCCCGGCGACTCCACACCCCCACCCGCTTCCACGCCGGCACCTTTCGCGTCGTATACATCACTCTGGCGGGGTGTCAGACCACCGGGGCCGGGTGCGGGATCATACGGAGGGCACACAGTGGTCAAGACACTTCCAGGGGGCGACAT